>JAOTUO010000224.1 GCA_029863845.1 Myxococcales bacterium | reverse complement strand
GTCGTCGACTCACACACCGCTGGGAGTACGAGGACGAGCTAGTGGCCGAAGTTCCGATCGCGATCGACGGACCGCGCTGGCGTGCCTACTCCACCAAGAACCTGGACGCGGGCCGACTCGGCGAGTGGACGGTGTCCGTGCTCGATGAGTCCGGCAACGTAGTGCGCACGGACAGCTTCGTTTACGAGGCGGCTGCCCCGGCGCCGGAGGTCGTCGCTCCAGCAACGCCTGCAGCGCTCACGACTCCCGCGACGCCCGCAGACGGGGAGGCTCCCTCCGAGACGCCAGCGAGCCCGGCGCCTACGCAGCCCTAGGAGCCTGCCCCAAGACGCAGTCTTGGGGCAGGATCGATCGCGCCTGAGCGGTTGCCTCGGGCTTTGCCGTTGCAGATTCTGTTCACGATTCGCAGCGAGCGCAGCTGTGTCCAAGCACATTCAGCATTCGGCGCGTCGCAATTGCAACGCCGATCAACCTGCCCTGCTGACGGATACAATGCACCGCACTCCATCAAAATTGTGATGCAATTCCGGAGCGTTGCAACTGCGACGCGCCGAATGCAGAATGTTCTTGAACGCAGCTGGGCGCAAGTTCGTCGAGGCGGAGCCCCAGCGTTGCAAAGGACAACGCGCGGGCGAGGTGTGTGAGGATGGGTTCGATGACGTCAGCAACGGCCGCAAGCCGTGGATGGATTGGCGCCACTGCTGTCGGGGCAGCCTGCCTGCTGGTAACGGGATGCGGTGCCGACCGGTCCGAGGACGCAGCTTCGATGACGCCCGTCTACTCGGTCAACGGCAATGCCGTAGAGCTGGAGGGCAGCATTCTGGATGGCGAAGGCGGCACCGTCTCCCTACTGATCTCGACGCCGGGCGACCTCGACGGTGATGCTTCCAATGACCAGGCCGCGATACTGGTGCACGACAGCCGCGGATCTGGCGTGTTCTATTACCTAAACGTGCTCCTGAACGACGGCAACGGAGCGCTTGGACTGGCGGGAGAGGCGTTCCTCGGCGACCGAATCAAGCTCGATTTCATGGAAATCTACGGGGTAGGATCTGTCTCGCGGGGCACGGACGTCCCGATACATCCGGACGACTACGGGCAACTCGTCGTTGCCTATTACACTCACGGCCGCGACCAGGCGTACGCCGAGAGCCCCGGAGTCTACGTTACGCGGCACTGGAAGATCGACGACGGAATGCTCGTTGCGGTGGAGGACTACTGAATAGGTCCGCAAAGGAGCGATGTTACCGCGATTGACTCTGGCGTGAAGTGGCGGCGCCAGCTCCGCCAGAACTTGTACAGGCACACTCTGCGGCGTTCGCGGCAGCCGTGGTAGCATGGCCGGCTGCCAGAGGACCCGATTGAGCGAGCCCCCCGACGCCCCGAGTCCCTCTCCCCGCCGCCGGCGCCTGCTGGTGGCGCTGGGTGTCGTTGTCGTTCTCGCCCTCGTCTTCCGCATTGCCCTTCCCTATGTGCTCGCGTGGGGCATCGGCTACGGAGCCGAGAGCCAGCTGGGTCTCGCCGCCCAGGTCCGCAACGTCGACCTCAGTCTGTTCGCCGGCAGCGTCGCCATCGAGGGACTGACCGTGGCGCCTCCGGGGCGGCTGGGGCCGGACGGCCCGCCGCCGGAGCCGGCGGAAGCGCTCCTGGCCCTGGAGCGCGTGCACGCCAACCTCCAGTGGACCCGCCTGCTGCGGGGCGAGGTGCGGCTGGCAGAGCTGGGCCTGGTGTCCCCCAGCGTGCGGCTCGAGCGCCAGCCCGACGGCACGATCGATCCCTTGGCAGGGGCGGTGAAGCCGGCCGACGCCGAGTCGGAGGAAGAGCTCGACGCCCCGTTGGAAGAAGTCGCCGAGGAAGTGGAAGCAGTAGAGGCGAGCGGCGAAGAAGCAAACGAAGCCATCGAGGAAGAGGAGGGCGGGGGCTGGCCCGTGTTCCTGGACCGCTTCGACTTGACTGACGCAGCCATCCGCGTCGTGGACGCCGCGGACGGGGGCCAGGTGGGCGAGTTCAATCTCGAGGCGCTCGAGCTCAGCGAGCTCGCGTTCGTCGACGGCGCCGTCGGCCTGGGTGGCATCCAGATCCGCAGCCCGAGCCTGGAGGTGGATCGCGACCGCGCCCTGGCCGAGCCGACCGCGCCCCCGCCTCCCGCCGAGGAGGCCTCGCTCGAGGAGGACGCATCGTCGACGCCCGAGGAGCCCGAAGCCGACGCTCCGCCCGGACACCGCGTCGACCATCTCGAGATCGAGCGCGCCGAGTTCAAGCTGCTGGTGGGGACGCAGGCCCTGGACGTCGCGCTCCAGCTCGAGGCCGACCAGGTGAGCATCGATCCCGGCGTGCACTTCCCGGTGAAGCTCGGCCTGGGGATCGCCAACGGCCAGATCGATGTCGAGGGCCAGGCGGCCATCGTGCCCGCCAGCTTCCACGGCAGCGCCAAGTGGAACAACCTCCCGATCCCGCTGGTCGCCATGGCCGCGCTCCCGGAGCTCCAGGAGTGGTTGACGAGCTTCCGCTCCAGCGGCGACGCCGACATCCAGTTCGACGTGCACGGTTCGACCGCCGAGAGCGGCGAGCCCGGCTTGCGCGCCCGGATCGGCCTCAGCCTCGACGACGTCGTCGCCGCCAATCCTGGCAACGAAGAAGTGGCGGTGGCGTGGAAGAAGCTGGCCGTGGTGATGAAGGAGGTCGTCGTGCCCATGGGCGACGCGGCCGCGAGCCAGCCGGTGCGCGTGCACCTGGCGAAGGTGAGCCTCGTCGAGCCCGACATCCACTACACCCTTCCGGCACCATCCCTGGACGCGCTGCTCGGTGGAGACGCCGAGGGCGCGGACGAGGGCGCCGGCGAAGGGGATGCGCCGGCGGAGACAGAGGCCGCTGCCGAGGTGTCCGTCGCCGATTCCAGCGCCGCCCCGGCTCCGCAGATTCTCATCGACCGCGTGGAGGTGCGCGGAGGGGCGCTGCGCTTCGACGACAACAACGTCTCCCCGGCCTTCAGCATCGAGATCCGCGACCTCGAGGTGGAGGCGGGCTCCATCGCGCTTCCCGCCGCGACCGTGGGGAGCCTCTCCGCCAATGCCACCCTCACCGGGGGCTCCAAGCTGGTGGTCACGGGACATCTGGGCGCCGAGGACGGCAAGATCGACATCGACCTGAAGCGCTTCGACTTGCCCCCCGCCAACCCCTACGCCGCCGCCGCGGACCTCGAGATCGACCGCGGCGCACTCACCCTCGACTCCGAAGTGAGCGCCGACGGACCGCGCTGGGACATCGAGAGCCAGGTCACCCTGCACGAGCTCCAACTGAACAAGCAGGGCTCGAGCGGGTTTCTCGACCAGCTGGGCATGCCCATCGACGTGGTGCTCGCCGTGCTGCGCGACCCGGTCGGCAACATCAGCCTGCCGGTGTCCGTCGCCTTCGAGGAAGGCGCCGTGGAGACCGACCTGCTGGAGATCGTCATGGGCGCCCTGCGCCAGGCGCTGGTGGGTGCGGCGAGCATCCCCCTCAAAGGACTCGGCGCCGTGCTGGGCGGGGGAGGGGAGATCTCGTTCGACCCCATCGCCTTCACACCCGGGATCGCCACGCCTACAGAGCAGAACCCCGAGCGGATCGCCGCCGTGGCCGACCTGCTTGAGGGACAGCCCGGCCTGGACGTCACTCTCTCGGGCCGCGCCGGGCCCGAAGACCGCGATCTCCTGGCGCTGGAGATCCTGGCCGAGCGCCTGGACGCCGGCGAGGGCCTGCCCGCGCTCGACGATGTCTCCGAAGAAGGGCCCGGCTTCTTCGCGCGCCGCGGCATCGAGAGCGCCATCAAGAAGCGCGCCCGCGGCGAGACCCACCAACTCGATAAAGAGCGCGAGGCCCTCTTCGCCCGCTACCGCGACGCCGTCGAGGTCCCCGACGAGCGCTACACCGCCCTGGCCGAGAGCCGCGCCAGGGTGGCCCAACAGGCGCTGATTGCCAGCGACCGCGTCCCCGAGGGCCGGATCCAGGTTCTCGCCCCCTCCGTCCCCGGTGCGCCGGGCGTCGTCCTCAGCTTCGTCGGCGGAGCCGAGGGATGAGAAATTGCTGCTTGGACTGAACGGTCGGGCTGATGGTTTACAAAAGTCCGGGCACATCCTTTACACCAAAGGATGCCGTAGTGTGCCAAAACTCGACCGAACGAAATCCGGAATGAAATCGGCGGTTTGCCTCGCAGCCGGAACCTCGCAGATCGGCCGAACTCTCAACTATCGCCCGAGCTCGGGAACGGATGGGCCGGCTTCATCGCCGCAGATTGGAAGCCGGTATCGTCTACAAGGAGTTCCCTGCTCGTCGAAATGAATTCCCTGTTCCTGAGCACAGGGAATCTGTCGCTATGACTGCGTCAAGGCTGGGGAATCTTGGACCTGATGCCGCCAGGAGAGTCTGATTGCGGAGGATTTCCCTGTATTTTCCCTGCAGACCAGGGATCTCGCCCCAGAGACGAGTTCGCCCCAGACTCCCCCCACCGCCAACCAGTCCTCGCTTCCACCCGTCTCTCGGGGGAACCGCGAGGCGCCGGGGAAGAATCCCGCGATTCCGCGGCGTTTTGGGCGAGACCTCAGGGCCACCCGAACCGGAGACTTCGGGGGCACGGCGATCCAGCGGCCCCGGCCGAGCGTTTTCTCCGTGGCCGGTTGGGGCGGTTCGGGTTCTCACAACCGCTTCCTGGACGCTGCCCGGTGATGCCTTACCATGAATAGCTAGGCGGGCGAGATCGAGAAGGGAAAAAGCCCAGCAATTTCGAGGCGGACCGATATTGAGGACCGACAGGCTAGCGGCGCAGGGCGGTGAACGCCTCGGGCGAGAAGGTGTCCACCTGGATCACCTCCGCGCGCGCGTCGTCCGCGTCGTGGATCCGCTTGCGCTCTTCGGCGTCGATGATCCCGGCCTCGAGGGCGCGGTCGGCGAGGACGTCGCCAGGCGCGCGGTCGAGCTGGCCGGCGCGCACGGCGTCGCGGATCTTCGACTCCACGCCGAGCGCGGCGACGGCCTTCGTGAGCGCGGCCTCGAGGCGTCCGAGGCCGGGCTCTTCGGCCGGCGGTTGGAAGATGTGGGCGGTGAGCGCTTCGCGCGCCGTGGCGTCGTCGAGCAGCGCTCGCGCCACGGCGCTGCCCTGCCGATCGGAGGGGGGCCGCAGTCGTTTCCCGAGCGGGAACACCAGCGGGCGCAGCGCCCAGGCCGCAGCCCGGCTCGGCAGGTTGTCGAGCACACCCGCTAGCGCCTGCTGGCACTCGAAGAGGGCGTGCGCGCAGGCCCACTCCACGAAGGGCTGGTCGCGGGTCGGCTGTCCGTCGTCGCAGAAGCGCTTGAGCGCGGCCGAAGCGAGGTAGGTCCAGGCCAGCACGTCGGCGAGACGTCCGGTGATCTTCTCCCGGCGCTTGAGCTGGCCGCCTAGCGTGGCCATGCAGGCGTCGGAGACCAGCGCGAACGCGGCGCTCATCCGCGTGAGCCGTCCGAACCATGGTGCCGCCGGGCCGGGCACGGATGCCCGCGCCACGCGTCCGTTGCTCAGGCCGAGCACGAGCGAGCGCGCCGCGCTCGAGAAGACGAAGTTCACGTGTCCGAAGAAGGCGCGGTCGAAGCGCGCGAGGTCGCCCGAGCCGACGGCCTCGATCTCCTCGAGTGCGAAGGGGTGGCAGCGGATCGCACCCTGCCCGTAGATGATCATCGAACGCGTGAGGATGTTCGCGCCCTCGACCGTGATGCCGATCGGCGCGGCCACGTACGCGCGCGCCAGGATGTTGCGCGGGCCACGGCAGATGGCCGCGCCGGCGCGGATGTCCATGGCATTGCTGACGACGGTCCGCATCCCCTCGGTGAGGTAGGCCTTTGCCACCGCCGACAGCACGGCGGGCTTCTCGCCCGCGTCGACGGCGCCGGCCGTCAGCTCGCGCGCCGCGTTCATCATGTAGGTGAGGCCGCCGATGCGGGCCAGCGGCTCCTCGATTCCCTCGAAGCGCCCGATCGGCGTGTCGAACTGCTCACGCACCATTCCGTAGGCGCTCACGACACGCGCTGCGAGCTCGGCGCCGCCGACCGAGAGCGCGGGCAGCGAGATCGAGCGACCCGCCGCGAGACTCTCCATCAGCATGCGCCAGCCCTCGCCGGCCATGTCCCTCCCGCCGACGATGAAGTCCAGCGGCACGAAGACGTCGTGTCCCTGGTTCGGGCCGTTCTGGAAGGGCACGCCCAGCGGATCGTGGCGCGAGCCGATCTCGATGCCCGGCAGGCTCGACGGGATCAGAGCGCAGGTGATCCCCAGGTCCTCCTCGTCCCCGAGCAGGTGGTCGGGATCGCGCAGCCGGAAGGCGAGGCCGATCACCGTGGAGATCGGGCCGAGCGTGATGTACCGCTTGCGCCAGTCGAGACGCATCCCCAGGACTTCTTCGCCTTCGAACTTGCCGCGAGTCACGATTCCCACGCTCTGAGTCGCGGCCGCATCGCTCCCGGCCTCCGGCCCGGTGAGCGCGAAGCACGGGATCTCTTCCCCGTTCGCCAGCCGCGGCAGGTAGTGTCGCTTCTGCGCGTCGGTCCCGTAGTGGAGCAGCAGCTCCGCGGGTCCCAATGAGTTCGGCACCATCACGGTGACGGCCGCGGTGATGCTCCGGCTCGCGATCTTCGTGACAACCGCCGAGTGCGCGATCGCCGAGAACCCGAGCCCGCCGTGCTCTTCCGGGATGATCATCCCGAAGAACCGCTGCTGCTTGAGGAACTCCCACACCTCGAGCGGCAGGTCGCCCGCCTGTTGGATCTCCCAGTCGTCAAGCATCTCGCAGAGCTTCTCGACGGGACCGTCGAGGAAGGCCCGTTCCGCGGGCGAGAGCCGCCGGGGCGAGAAGGCCAGCAGCTTGCGCCAGTCTGGCTGGCCGGAGAAGAGATCGCCGTCCCACCACACCGTGCCGGCCTTGAGCGCGACCCGCTCCGT
>JAOTUO010000223.1 GCA_029863845.1 Myxococcales bacterium | reverse complement strand
CCGCGCTTCTCGGTAACCGCTTAGTGAAGTGCGTCAGCGAGCCGTCGGGATCTGGCGAGGGTCTTGCAGGCGGGCTCGGTCGAGGTGCCGCGGGAGCAGGGCCTCGAGATCGGCGAGCTCCGTGGCCTTCGGCAGCTCGTTGAAGACGAGCTGGAGGTAGGCGAAGGGCTCGAGGCCATTCGCCTTCGCGGTTTCGATGAGGCTGTAGAGGTTCGCGCTGGCCTCGGCGCCGTGGACGGTGTCCGCGAAGAGCCAGCCCTTGCGCCCGACCACGAACGGACGGATTGCATTCTCCACCGCATTCGTATCCAGCGGCAGCCGGCCATCGTCCAGCATGCGCACCAGCTTCGGCCACTGCGAGTCCGCGTACCCGAGTGCCTTCCCGGTAAGGCTCTGCGGAGGCACCTTGCCGAGCGCTTCGTCGAGCCAGCGGCGCATCGCCTCCATCACCGGCCTCGATCGCTCCTGCCGGATCCGATGGCGCTGCTCGGGTGGGCCGTCTCCGATCTGGCGCTCGATCTGGTAGAGCTTCTGGATGAAGGCCAGACCCTGGCGCGCCTTGCTCTCCTTCGCCGAGCGTTTCTTCTGGCTTCCGCCGTGGCCCTTGAGCGCCTCGTCGAATTTCCTCCGGCAGTGCGCCCAACAGCCGACGTGGGTGATCCCCGGCTGGCGGCCTACGCTGCCGTAGCCCTCGTAGCCATCCGTCTGGAGGAAGCCCTCGAAGCCTTCCAGCAGTCGCTTCGGGACCTCGGCACTGCGGGTGGGATCGTAGTCGAAGAGCACGATGGGACCCTCGGGAGCGGCGCTCCGTTGCGCCCACAGGTAGCTCTGGCTCGTCGCGAGCTTCCCCGGCTCCTTCAGCACCTGGAAGCGCGTCTCGTCGCACTGCACGAAGCCGCTGGCCAGCAGATCGTCGCGCAGCAGGTTCACCAGCGGCTGGACGAGTTCGCCGACCTTCACCATCCAGCTGGCCAGGCTCGCTCGCGGAAGATCGATCCCGAGACGCGTGAACATCTGCTCCTGGCGATAGAGCGGAAGCCCGTCGGCGTACTTCGACACGGCCACGTGGGCCAGCAAGGTCGGCGAGGCCACGCTCTTCGGAATCGGCTGCGGAGGCACCGGCGCCGTGTGGATCCCGGTGCGGCAGGTGGGGCAGGCGTACTTCGGCCGCACGTGGCGCAGGACACGGAGCGTGGCCGGGATGAACTCGAGCTGCTCGCAGGTCTCCTCGCCGATGCGCTCGAGCGCCGTTCCGTCCGCCTTGCAGCTCTTCTCGGACTCGGGGAGGTCGTGGAGCACCTCGACCCGGGGGATCCACGCCGGAAGCGGCTTGCGGCCGCGCTTGCGGCGCGTGTGGGCCGGGACGGTGACGGTCTCGTCGTCTGCCTCTTCGGCCTCGGGGGCTCCCGCCGCCGCCTCGGCCTCGTCGAAGATCCACAGCTGGTCGTCCGAGAGCCTCTCGCTCTTGCGACCGAAGCGCTGGTGCTTGAGCAGCCGGATGTACTCGCGCAGGATGCGGAGCTCGTCGTCCCTCTTCTCGATGTCGCACTGCTGCCGAAGGACCAGCTCGCGAAGCGATGCAGCGTCTTGCGGAAGCTCGTTGGCAGTGACCGACACGGTGACGTGCAACGTACCGAACGCTTCGCAATCTACAAGACCGTTTCGAACGAAAGTTCGCGATGCGGCTGCAAGGAGAAGACGTCGATGCCGTCGAGAAGCCAGTTGAGTTCGCGACCGGTGAGCGTCACCACGCACTCGCCCACGTCGACCGGCCAGACGAAGCGATGCTTCTCGAGCCTCTTGTACCAGAGCACGAAGCCGGTGCGCTCCCAGTAGAGGATCTTGATCTTGTCCTTCTTGCGATTGCAGAAAGCGAACAGATGGGGGCGGAAAGGAGCGAGTCCCAGAGTCTGCTCCACCAGGATCGACAGCCCGTTGATCGACTTGCGCATGTCGACCGGGTCGCGGCAGAGGTAGACCTCGACGTCCTCCGCCGGGCGCATCATCGCGCTTGGGCCAGCCTCTCGAGGAGCACGAGCAGCACGCCGCCGGAAAGCGGCACCGTCGATTCGAAGACGGCTCCGCTCGGAAGCCGGATCCTCCAGGCGCTTCGCAGATCCGTCGGTGCGGTCCCCACCGCGATCTTCACGAAGCCCGTCGGCTTCGAGGTCCGGCGGCCGCTCGGCTCGAGCACGCCACGCTGCCGCAGTCTCTTCGTGGCCTGGTAGAGCGATTGCACCGGAATCCCGTGCTCGGCGGCGTAGTCCTTCACCCGGCTGCCCGACCGGTGGCAGGCCCGCAGGTGCCGCAGCCACTCGCGCTGCTTCCTCGTCAGGTTGGGTTCGGCCGCTGACCGGTCGCGCGCCATCGTCTGCCTCCTCGAGGAGGAAGAAGATCGCGGCCTCAGGCGGCCCGGAAAGACGGGATCAATTTGCGCTTACGTTGCAGCTACTCAAGATCAACTGAATCAGCTCCTAGCAGCAGCATACAAGTTCAACTTTTGGCCCGGCCCGGCATAGCTTCTGTGGCAGCTCCGCCCGCCGCCCAACAAGGCGTTGCAGCGGACCAGCAACAGCTCGGTTCAATTGACCTTGGCTGGCACCTGGCGGCATACTTGGTCGACAGGTGATCAACGACAATTACTTCTGCCGGTACGTGTTGCCTCAGCAGCAGATGCTACCGCTTGCCTCAAGAAGAAATCGCACCCGCGCCGGGTCTGCCATCCGCGGAGCGCTCATGGTGGGCGAAGACCAGGCGCCTGGCGGCATCCCTGCGCCACGCCTGCACTCTTCGCTGGAGGGTCCGAAGGCTCCCTTGGGAGAACTGGCCGGGGTACTCCATCTGCAGCCGCTCGAGAAGCTCCTTGGCGGTCCGATCCGGCTCTACATCCAGCCAAGCTCGGACGCGAGGCCAGACGGCCTCGAACGGATCGGGCCGGGTCCGCCAGTAGCGTCTCGACCTGGGCTCCACGTGGTGGGTCGGTCGGACCTCGCCTTCTTGCCACGCGGTGGCCAGGCTTGACAGGAACTTCTCCAGGTCTGGATCGCGCCCGGGCGCGATGCCGACAGCCGACCCGCTCGATAGCGAGGCGAGGTAGCGCTGCATCGATCGGATTTCGTCGAGCAGTCGAAGAGGGTCGAGCGAGACGCCAACTCCGCGGAGACGTTCCTTCATCTCATGCTCGATGGACGACGCCGCCAGGAGCTTGGTGCAGGGCGTTGTGGGTGCCTCGTATCGTTTGACAACGCGCGAGCCGCAGCGCTTCTTCTCCAGGAGCTTGAACGACGGTTGGAAGAAGTTCACGAACAGACGCGATGATGCGTAGAGTCTGGCGAGACTGTCTGCCGCCGCGATCCCCTCCAGCCTTCGGTGCCCGACGAGTCGACGTACGACGGCGCCGTTCTTTTGCTCCACCCAAGCCTGGTCGTTCTTCCGATACGGACGCGATCGGGTGAACTCGATCTTGTGCTTCTCGCAATAGGCGACCAGCGTCTCGTTCAGGAACTCGCTTCCGTTGTCCGTGTCGATCGCCAGGAGAGGGAACGGCATCGAGGTGCGTAGCTGCTCGAGCGCGTCCACGATCAGCGTTCCCTCCCGCACGACGAGGGCCAAGCACTCGGTCCACCCGCTGCAGACATCCGTCAGTACGAAGCTGTGCACGAACGACCCGGATGCGTCTGGGCCCGAATGGGACACGAGGTCGACCTCCACATGCCCCGGCCGCGGATCGTTCCAGTCTGCGAAGGTTCGGACAGGAACTTGGCGCTGGACGGCCGTCTTCGCGCGCGGCTTGCGTCGAGCCGATCCCCGCACTCCGGCCTTGGCGTTGCTGAGCAGTCGATCGATGGTGGCGGCGCTCGCGGAAAGCAGCTTCTCGCGAACCGCTTTGTCAAGGCGAAGGTGACCATGCTTCTCGAGCGCCGGGACAAGGATCGGAAGCAGCGCCTTCAGCCGCTTCCCGCAGATGCGATCACTCGCCTCCCATAAGACGATCAGGGCTTCCTTCACCGCCTCGTCGTAGACCCGGAACCGGGTCGATTGCCTCGGCGCCACCAGCTCCGCTGTCGAGTTCAACAGCCGAATCGAATGCTTGCGGTGGTACCCGGTGATGACGACGAACTGGTCCAGAATGCGGCGCTTGTCCTTCTTTGAGCCGTGTCGGTACCGCTCTGACACCACCTTCACCAGTACTCGCTTCGCCTTGACGTCGATCCTTGCTCCCATCGTTGCCTCCCGTCTGTTGCCACTTTCGGTAGCAAGTTCGGTGAGGCAACGGCCCTGCGCGAGTAGCAATCGAGGTGAGTCAATGCGACCGGCAGAAATAGTTGACGCCGGTCATTCGACAAACCCGGCTACATGGATTTCTGGAGAGACAACCGAACCGCTTACCATGCACGGTTCCAGAACCATGTCGATGTCGTGATCCTCGGTGGACGTCTGAAAACCGGCCATGCGTGGACGTCTCAAAAGCGGCCATAGGGCCGCGCCCGGGACAGAGGGGTTCTACCGCGACGCGGTCTCCTTTTGCAAGCCGATGGTTTTCTTCGTGCGCCAGCTGCGAGGGCCGCACTTGAGCAGGTGGCCGTGGTGGAGGAGGCGGTCGAGCATGGCGGTGACCGCGGCGGTGTCGCCGAGGAGCCGGCCCCAGTCGTCGACGGGACGGTTCGAGGTGATGAGCGTGCTGGCGCGCTCGTAGCGGCGCATGATCAGCTCGAGCAGGTCCTCGGCCGCCGTCGTCGGGAGCTTGCGCATGCCGAGGTCGTCGAGGATCAGCAGCGGCACGCTCGCCAGCTCGGTCAGGTATTCCTTGCGCGTGCCGTCGAGCGTGGCGTCGGCGAGCTCCTCGAGCAGGGTATGGACCTCGCGGTAGGCGACGCGATGGCCCTGGTGGATGACGGCGAGCCCGATGGCCTGGGCGAGGTGACTCTTCCCCGTCCCCGGCGCGCCGAGGAAGACGGCGTCCTCGGCGCGCTCGAGGAAGCGGCCGGTGGCGAGCTCGAAGACCAGCGCCCGATCGATCTTCGCGTTGAAGCGGAAGTCGAAGCCGTCGAGGGTCTTGTTCGCGTCGCGGAAGCGGGCCTGCTTGATGCGCCGGGCGAGGAGGCGGTCCTGCCGGCGCTGGAGCTCGTCCTGGACCAGCGCCGAGAGCAGGTCGATCGCGGCCCACTCGCTTTTCTGGGCTTCGAGCAGGCGCATCTCCAGGTGCTCGGCCATGCCCGAGAGCCGGAGCTTGCGCAGGGCCGGGTCGA
The DNA here is from genome assembly GCA_029863845.1 of Myxococcales bacterium. Taxonomy (GTDB): domain Bacteria; phylum Myxococcota_A; class UBA9160; order UBA9160; family SMWR01; genus JACZXC01. The sequence goes on along the minus strand of JAOTUO010000223.1, from coordinate 1,715 downwards.
GTTCGGTGAGCTTCATCGTGTCGGGTCTCCTTCGGTTCGGCGATCGATGAGATCGCGGTAGTGAGTGAGCTCGCGGATCAGGGGGTCGACCTGCCTGAGCGTGAGCGGCAGCGCGGGCTGGCGCTCCAGGTAGCGCTTGACGAAGCGGTAGTTGGGGAGCTCGAGGGCCAGGGCCGCGGCACAGGCGTCGTCGACGCGCGGGAGGCCGTGGCGCTTGCAGAGCGAGAGCACGCCCAGGATGCGGCGCACCCCGGGCTCGCCGTCCCGGCGATGGATCGCCTCACAGACCGCTCCCACATGCGTCCCGGCGCGCTTGGCCCGCGCGAGCAGCCCGAGCGTCGTCGCCGGCGTCCGCTTCGGGCGATCCTCCTCGCGCATCCGGCGACGACCGCGCTGCTGACGCACGTGCTCCCGGAGCAGCGCCCCGGTGCGCGGATCGAGCATCCGCACGCGCAGCGCGTCCCACTGCACGGCGACTCGCCGTCCCAGCCAACCCGGCGGCGCGTGGTAGTAGGCGCCCTCCACCTCGATCGCGCCGTCGAGGTGCACCGTGCGCTCGCCGTGCTGGTAGTAGCGGAAGGGCTCGATCGGCAGCGGGAGCAGGTGCGGCTTCTCCTCTCCGTACATCTCCGCCACTTGGCGCTTGGTGGTGCCGTGGATGCGGGTGTCTGCCCAGCGGCTCTCCCAGCGGTCCAGGTACGCTTGGGCCTGCTCGAGCGACTCGAAGCGCATGCCGCGCACCTTCTGCTGCGCGTGGCGCACGCCCGACTCGACCTTCCCCTTGCGATCGGGGTGGCGCACGCGACACGGCAGCGCCGTCACGCCGTAGTGCGCGAGCACGTCGCGGTAGAGGGGATTGAGCGCCGGGTCGTAGACGTCGGGCGTGAGCACGCCCTCTTTCAAGTTGTCGAGGACGACGACACGCGGTGCGCCGCCCAGGCGCCGGAAGGCCTTCTCGTGCAGCTCCGACCAGACCTGGCTGCTCGACTTCCACACGAGCAGACGCACACCCTTGCGGCTGTAGCCCAGCGTGAAGACGTAGAGCCGCGTGCGGCGGTACTTCCCCGACGCGGGATGCCGCACCATCGGGCCATCGCCGTAGTCGACCTGGCCCTCCTCGCCCGGAGCGGTCTCGATCACCGGGTGGGCGTCGCGCGGGGCCTCGGCCCGCAGCTTCGCGACGAAGCGCTTCACGCTCGCATACGCGGACGCAAAGCCGTGGTCGTCGACCAGGTCCTGCCAGATCGCCATGGCGGTCCGGCCCTGGCGCACGCCCGCCTCGATCCATTCGCGGTAGGGCTCGCAGGCGCTCGCCTGGGGGCTGCGTCCCGGCATCGGTGGCCACGCCGGGTCGGTGGACACCTCTATGGCCGGTTTTGCCGCGACCGCCGGGTCGGTGGACGTCTCTATGGCCGGTTTTGGGGGGCCCTGCCCCCAGCCCGGAGATCGCACCGCCACCCCCGCGGCCTGGAGGTAGCGGCTCGCCGTCTCACGACGGACGCCGGTGGCTTCCTCGATGCGCCGGAGGGACCAGCCGAGGCGGCCCAGTGCCAGGATCTGCTCGCGCTTCTCGTTGCCCAGAATGTTTGCCATGCCGACGGGGGATCGCAGCTCCCTCGCCGCCGTCAACGTCCTGGGCGTCAGCCCCTATGGCCGCTTTTCAGATGTCCACCTATGGCCGGTTTTGGGTGTCCACCGAGGCTTGATCCGAGCCT
>JAOTUO010000222.1 GCA_029863845.1 Myxococcales bacterium | reverse complement strand
CGACAGAACTCCCCCGTGGCGTCGTCGGAGGTCCCGATGGCCGCGAAGGCCAGGATGGCGACGACCGTGGCGCCGAGCAGCGGCAACGCCGACTGGCCCACCACCTCGTTCGCCGCCTCCTCGGCGTCCTGCCCGCGCTGCACTCGAACGAGCACGCCGTCCACGATGACGATGGCGTTGTCGACCAGCATGCCCAGCGCGATGATCAGCGCGCCCAGGGAGATGCGTTCGAGGGCGACGCCCATGGGGGCCATGAAGATGAACGTGCCGCAGATCGTCAGGAACAGGACGAAGCCGATCAGGAGGCCGCTGCGCAGCCCCATGAAGAAGAGCAGCACCACGATCACGATGGCCACCGCTTCGAGCAGGCTCACCACGAAGCCGCCGATCGCCTGCGTGACAGCCTCCGACTGGACCGAGATGAGGCCCAGGCGGATGCCCAGGGGGATCTGGGGCAGGAGCTCCTGAAGGCGCCGCTTCAGCGCCTCGCCCATGACGACCACGTTGCCGCCGGACACGGTGGAGATGCCCATCCCGATGGCGGCTTCGCCGTCGTAGCGCAGCACGGTGCTGGGCGGCTCGACGTAGTCGCGCCACACCCTGGCGACGTCGCGCAGGTAGATCTGGCGCTCGGAGCCCGGGGCGATCAGCAGCGACTCGAAGTCCTCCAGCGAGGTGATGAGTCCGGTGGGCACGATCGTGATGAACTCGGGGCCGACCTTCACCCGCCCCGCGTCGGCGGCGATGTTCTTCTGCTGGAGCGCATCGACGACGGCGCTCGTGGGGATCCCGAGCTGGGACATGCGGTCGCGGTTCGGCGCGACGTAGATCGCCTCGACGAACTCGCCATAGGTCTCGATCTTGGCCACGTCCTGCACGAGGAGCAGCTCCCGGCGTAGCAGATCGACCACCTGCTTGAGCTCGGCATAGCTGTACTCGTTGCCGTAGACGGCGAAGAAGACGCCGAAGACGTCGCCGTAGTCGTCGACGACCCGCGACGGCCCTGCGCCGGGGGGCAGATCCGCCTGGGCGTCGCCGATCTTTCGCCGCAGCTCGTCCCACACCTGGGGGAGCTTGTCCCGGTCGTACTTGTCCTGGATCGTGACGGTCAGTGACGAGAAACCGCGATCGGACTTCGACTCGATCTCCTTGAGCTGGCCCAGCGCTTGCGCGGCCGTCTCGAGTGTGTCGGTGACCTCCTCCTCCACCTCTCGCGCGGAGGCGCCCGGATAGGGCGTGATCACCAGGGCGTCCTTGATCGTGAACTCCGGGTCCTCGAGCCGGCTCAGGTTCTCGAACGAGACCAGGCCGCCGCCGATCATCGCGACGGTGAGGACGAGGGTGAAGACGCGGTTGCGGATCGAGAACGCGGAGAGGCTCATCGCAGGCGCCGCCGTCTACTTCTCGAAGCGGCGCACTTGCATGCCGTCGCGCAGCTCGTGGACGCCGGAGATCGCGATCCACTCGCCGCCCTCGAGCCCGCGCTGCACCTCCACCTCCGAGCCCGAGAGCCCGCCGAGCGTCACCGGAGTGCTCGCCACCCGCATCGTCTCCGGATCGACGACCCACACGCTGGCCCGCCCGTCGTCGTCCGCAACCGCCGCCCCGGAGGGAATCGTCACCTGGCTCCTCCCCCCCGCATCCGCGGCCACGGTGACGCCGATCTTCGCCGTCATGCCCGGCAGGACGGTCACGTCCTCGGGGTTCTCGAAGGCGAAGGTGGCCTGGTAGGTCCGCGTCACCGGATCCGCCGTCGTCGCGAACTCCTCGATCCAGGCCGGGAAGCTGCGGTCCGGCAGGGACGAGATCGTCACGCTGGGCTGGTTCCGGGCCCGGCGCTCCTCCAGCGTGAGTCCCGGCGTCATCCGCGCGAAGTCGCGCTCCGGCAGGCTGACCTTGACCTTCAGCGTGGAGTCGTCCTGCAGGATCAGGACCGTCTCCTTGGCCTTCACGTTCACGAAGTCCTCGACGAGCTTCCGGGCGACGATGCCGTCGAAGGGGGCCTTCAGGGTGGTGTCGTCGAGCGCCTTCGCTGCGGTCTCGAGGTCGGCCCGGGCGACCTCGTGGCGGCGCTGTGCGCCCTCCAGATCGGTCAGCGGATTGACTCCCTCGTCGTAGAGAAGCTGGAAGCGCTTCTCGTCGGTCTCCGCCTTCCTCATGTTGGCGCGGGCCTTGTCGAGCTGCGCCTGGTAGTCCCGGGGGTCGAGCCGCGCGAGCACGGTCCCCCGCGCAACCCGCTGCGCCTCCTGGGCGGGGAACTCGATGATCTTGCCGGGGACCTCGAAGCCCATGTCCCCCTGCTGGGCCGGCGAGATCACGCCGGGGAACTCGAGCACCGGGCCGCCGCCGCCGCTCACGCTCATGATCTTGACCGGACGGACCTCGGGCTCCGCCGGCAGGGGCTCCTCCCCACAGCCGGCGGCGAGCAGGGCCGTGGCGAGTGCGGTCGCCGCCCGCGACCGGCGAGGTGCTCGGCGCCGTCCCTGCGGTTGCAATTTCACTGGGACGCCCTCCGGGTGGGTGCTGCGAGCGGCGCAGCGTACCCGCCCGCAGCCGCCCTCCGCCAGTCGGCCGACGCGTGCGAAGGCGGATTCCGGGCCCGCGTGAGGGATCGGGGAATCAGAGCGGATGGAGATCGGTACGTCGAAGGAGAGGAGAACGGTGGTGACACCGGCTCACACCGCGGCCTTCACACGCGAGGTCGGCGAAGCGAACGATCTAGCGCGGTGATGGCTGACCGAGGCCGTGATGGAAGCCGGGGCGTGCAGGGGGGCGCTCGTCGGGTCCTGCGGATCGTCCTAACGATCTTCGGGCTCGCCGTCTGCGGCATCGCCGTTGCCGCCTGGTTCGCCGGGGACCGGTCCGATCTGCAGATGGAATACGAGGGCTTCGACTGATCCCGATGTCCGACTCCCGCGAGGGCGTTTCTGGGGCGAAGGAAACCGCGGGACGGTCGGCGGCGTTCAGAGCAGGCGGCCCTCGACCCGACGCGACCGCTCCATCGCCAGCAGCCGGGCCTTGACGTCGGTGCCGCCGGCGTAGCCCGCGAGCCGGCCGTCGGCCCCGATCACCCGGTGGCAGGGAACCACCAGCGACAGGGGATTCGCGCCGTTGGCGGCGCCCACGGCCCGAACCGCGTTGGGGCGGCCGACCGCCTGCGCGATCTGCTGGTAGGAGCGCGTCTCGCCGTACGGGATCTCGAGCAGGGCCGTCCACACTTCGCGCTGGAACGGTGTGCCGCGCAGGTCGAGAGCCAGATCGAACTGCGTGCGCTTGCCCTCCAGGAACTCGAGCAGCTGTCCGATGGCGGCGCGGTTCGGGGCGTAGGCCTCGACGAGATCGGCGCCCGGGGCCGAGCGACGCAGCCAGCCGCTCATCCCGCGGCCGCTGGAGTGAGGCAGCGCCACGTAGGCCAGGCCCCGACAGGTCGAGGCGACGCGACACAAGCCGATCGGGGTGTCGGTCTCCGCGGTGTGGACGATCTCCATCCCGCCGTCACAATACACCATCGCCCGCTCGCCGTACCGAATCGGCGTCGAGAGGATCCGCATGGCTCATCTCCTGGTCACCGGCGGCGCCGGCTACATCGGGTGCCACACGCTGCGCGCGCTTTCCCGGGCCGGACACAGCGCGGTGGTGCTCGACGACCTGCGCTCCGGCGATTCGTCGTTCGTCGGCAACACGCCGCTCGTGCGCGCCGACGTCGCCGACCGGACCGCGGTCGCGCGCGCCTTCTCGGAACAGGGCCCCTTCGACGGCGTGCTGCACTTCGCGGCGCTGATCTCGGCCGGCGAATCGATGGAGCGGCCGCTCGCCTACTACGCCAACAACGTGGGAGGCTCCGCGGCGCTGCTCGAAGTCGCCCTCGCCCACGGGGTGAGGATCTTCGTGCTTTCCTCCACCGCCGCCGTGTACGGAGAGCCGGAGCGGCAGCCCATTGCGGAGACCGCCCGTCTCGAGCCGATCAACCCCTACGGCGCCTCCAAGGTCATGGTGGAGCGGATGCTGGCGGACGCGCAGACCGCTCACGGTCTGCGCTGGACCGCGCTGCGCTACTTCAACGCCGCCGGAGCCGATCCCGACGGCGGCCTCGGCGAGTGCCACGATCCCGAGACCCACCTGATCCCGGTCGCCCTCGAGGCCGCCTGCGGGCTTCGCGACAGCTTCGAGCTCTTCGGCACCGACTATCCGACGCCCGACGGAAGCTGCATCCGCGACTACGTGCACGTGACCGACCTCGCCGCCGCCCACGTGCTGGCGACCGAAGCGCTGCTGGAGGGGCGGACGCTGGGAGCCCGCAACCTGGGCACGGGGCGCGGCCACTCCAACCGCGAGGTTCTCGCCGCCGTCGAGCGCGCCGTCGGCCGACCCGTCCCGATCCGCGAGGCGGCGCGCCGCCCGGGCGACCCGCCGAAGCTGCTGGCCGACGCGAGCCGCTTCCGCCAGGACCTCGGCTGGCAGCCCCGCCACTCCGACCTCGAGACGATCGTCGACTCCGCCTGGGCCTGGCTCCGCCGCTGGAAGCGTCTCTGACCGGCGGGTAACAGGCCGGAGCCGAGGGCGATCCCGCAGCGAAATCAAGCGCAGGCCGCCCTCGATCTCCGCGTGGCAGGACACTCCGCCCGGGTGATTTCCATTCGGCATGCCACCCGGGCCCTTGGCGGCCGAGCCATTCGCGGAGGGATCGGCATCGGCTCCGGCCCCCGCTCCGGCGAGCTCTCAGGGCAAGCCGAGGCGCTTCATCATCTTCTGGAGCGACTGGCGGGGGATTCCCAGGTGCTCGGCGGCGCGCGTCTTGCTGCCGGTCTGCTCGATCGCATCCTGGATCATGCGCCGCTTGAGCGCGTCGACGGCGCGGTTCAGCGACGCCTCCTCCGGCGCAGCGCCGCCCGCCGCCCCGGCGGGGGCCGCCGGACGGCGCAGGTGTTCCGACAGCATGTCTTCGGCGATCGTGTCGGTGTCGCCCGCCAGCGCGACGATCCGCTCGACTTCGTTCGCGAGCTCGCGCACGTTGCCACTCCACTCGTACGCCACCAACCGGTCCATGGCCGCGTTGGTGAAGCCGTGGATCTTACGGCCCATCTTATGGCTCGCGAAGTCGAGGAAGTGATGGGCGAGCAGCGGGATGTCCGAGCGCCGCTCCCGCAGCGGGGGCAGCTCGATCTCGACCACCCGCAGCCGGTAGTAGAGGTCCTCCCGGAATCGCCCCGTCGCGACGTCGTCGCGCAGATTGCGGTTGGTCGCGGCGATCACGCGCACGTCCACAGTGCGCGTCTTCGACGATCCGAGCGGACGGATCTCACCGTCCTGGAGCACCCGCAGCAGCCGCACCTGCATCCCGGGATGCGTCTCGCCGACCTCGTCGAGGAAGATCGTGCCGTTGTGCGCGACCTCGAAGAGCCCCTTCTTGTCGGCGTGGGCGCCGGTGAAGGCGCCCCGCTTATGACCGAAGAGCTCGCTCTCGAGCAGCGTGTCGGGAAGCGCCGCGCAGTTCTGGGCGACGAAGCGCCGGTCCTTGCGCGGGCCGCTGTAGTGGATGGCGCGCGCAACGAGGTCCTTCCCGGAGCCGGTCTCGCCGGTGATGAGCACGGAGGCGTCCGTCTCCGCGACCTTCTCCATCACCTCGAACATCCGCTCCATCGCGGGGCTCGACCCGATGATCTGGTCGAACGCGTAGCGGCGTTCGACCTGACGGCGGAGGTAGAGGTTCTCGGCGCGCAGGCGCTCGTTGGCGTCGGCCAGGGCGGCCGAGAGCTGGGTATTCTCCGTGGCGAGCTCGTAGGCTTCTAGCGCCCGCTTCACATTGAGTCGGATCTCGTCGGGCTCCCAGGGCTTCGTCAGGTAGCGGTAGATGCGGCCCTCGTTGATCGCCCGCGCCAGGGAGCCGAGGTCGGAGTAGCCCGTGAGCAGCATGCGGATCGCTCGGGGCTTGCGCTCGATCGCCTTCTCCAGGAACTCGACGCCACTCATGGTCGGCATCACCTGGTCGGCGATGACGAGCGCGATCTCCTCGCGGTCGAGGATTCCGAGGCCCGCTTCCCCGCTCGAGGCGGTATAGAGGCGATAGTCGTCGCCGAGCGTGAGCTTCAGCGATTCGAGGATGGCGGGTTCGTCGTCGACGAGAAGGATCCCGTAAGGGGTGCCGGGGTCTCGGCGCGCTCCCTCGATCTCCAGTCCCGCGCCCTTGTCCGCGTCGCTCATGCGCCCGTCCTCGGCCCCTCGTTACGAGAAACCTCGCGGTTCAGGATACCCGCAAGCAGCCGGAAGCGCCCCGGCGACGCGAGAGCGGCGGCGGCCGCAAGGCCGAAGGCCGCGCAGCGAGGCGCAGCCGAGCGGAGTCGGGCCGCAAGGCCGAAGGCCGCGCAGCGAGGCGCAGCCGAGCGGAGTCGGAGCTTCGGGTCGCCTTGCCGGGCCGGCGGAGCGACGCCGCCGGCCCGGCCTACGCGAAGCGCCTAGCGACGCGCGCGGCGGCGCGCGGTCTTCTTGCGCGCCGTCTTGCGGCGAGCCGGCTTGCGGCGCGCCGTCTTGCGGCGCGCGGGCTTGCGGCGCGCCGTCTTGCGGGTGGTCTTCTTGCGCGCGGTCTTCCGCCGGCGACGGGTCGTCCGGCCGCGGGCCGTCGTCTTCCGCTTGGCGGCCTTCCTCTTGCCGGCCGTCTTCCGGCGCCCCGTGGAGCGGGCCATCTTCGTCTTCGAGACGTTGCCCTGCTTGTCGATGAAATAGAGGAACCCGTCCTCCCGCTTGATACCGAGGCGGACGACCTTCTCGCGTCGCTTGGGCGACTTGCCTCCGCCCTGGGCCATGAGGGCGCGACTCACGTCCCCTCGCTTGTCGAGGAAGTAGAGCCAGCCTTTCTCCCGACGGATGCGGGTCTTCTCAACGATCGTGGCCATTGGCCATCTCCTTTTCGCCTTGACGGCGTTCGTTTCGCCCCGCCCGAAGGGGAAGCGGGCGGGACCGGAGGTCGCG
>JAOTUO010000014.1 GCA_029863845.1 Myxococcales bacterium | reverse complement strand
TGACCCAGGTTGTAGAGCGCTCCTCGAATTCGAGTGTAGCCCCAGCGAGGGTTGTCGCGGGCCATCTGCAAGATCAGCTTTTCGATCTCGACCCGGCGAAGAGCAACATCAGAAACTGAAGCTGCAGAGTGTTCATGGGCCCCAGCGTATGTCAGTCAGCGTGTGAGAGGTAAGCCGTGAGGAGGGACGAGGCCAGCCTCCAAGATCCTGAAATTGCTCGCGTTTCAGGTCGGCTGCCTTTTGGCAGAATACGAGGGAGCCTGCAAAGGGACGCAGCTGACAAGCTCGACGAGGTCCTCAAGTGAGCGCTGATTGGAAATCAGCAGGTCGCCAATTCGAGTCCGGCCGTTGGCTCCGTATTTGGCTCCGGGGCAGCGCGCTAGACGAGACGCACGAGACGCCGCGGGCCGATCCCCTTCAGGTCGAACTCACCGGCGTCCTCGAAGCGAAAGTCTCCGCCCTCCACCAGACCGCGTAACACCTCGGTGGTCAAGATGTCGTCCTCTCCGGCGCGGTCAGCCACCCGGGCGGCGGTGTTGACGCAGATGCCGAGCAGTCGCTCGCCCACCTCGTAGACCTCGCCGGCGTGGAGCCCGGCGCGGATCCGCAGACCCTGGCTGCGGGCGGCATCGCCCAGCTGGCGCGTGGCCCGCAGCGCCTCCCCGGGAACCGGGAACTCGGCCAGCACGCCGTCCCCCAGCACCTCCACCACGCGCCCGCCGAACTGCGCGACGACGCGTTGGGCGTCGGCGTGGTGTGCCTCCAACAGGCTCTTCCAGGCGGTGTCGCCGCGCCGTTTCTGCTCGGCGGTGGAGTTCACGATGTCGGTGAAGAGGACGGTCGCGAAGCGGCGCGCGGCGGTGTGGACCACGCTGCCCGTGAGGAATTCCTCGATGGCGGTGAGGATCCGCTCCGTGGCTTCGTCCTCGAAGAAGGGGATGTGCGAGTTGGAGTCGAGTTCCACGTAGCGGGCGCCGGGAATGTGCTCTGCAAAGTAGCGACCGTGCGTCGCGGGGTGGTGGCGGTCGCCCCGCGCGTGCAGCACGAGGGTGGGAACGCGGAGTTCGGCGAGCCGCGGACGGAGGTCTAGCCCGACGATCCCCTGGAAGAGGGCCTTGAAGGTCGCGGGGCTGGCGGTCGCGCGCAGGAAGTCCGCCATTTCCGTGCCCCCCTCGTCGGGGGCGTCGGGGAAGCAGGTCCGGGCCAGGCGGCGGCTGAAGTCGGCGAAATCGTCGTCGAGCCGCCCAAAGAACTCGTCCCAGTCGGTGAGCGGTTCGGCCCGCCCGGGGTCGGCGTAGGGATCCCGCCGGTCGCAGACGAGACCTTCGAAGAGAATCAGGTGCGAGACGCGCTCGGGATGCTCGAGCGCGTAGAGGACGGCCACCGCGGCTCCCTGAGAGAGACCCAGGAGCGCCACACGCTCGGCACCGACGTCCGCGCGCACGGCCTCTACGTCGGGAACCTGATCGGCGATCCCGAGCGCCTCGGCGCCGCGGTCGGAGAGGCCGGTACCGCGTTTGTCGAAACGCACGACCCGACAGAAGCGCCCGAGACGCTCGCCCAACCGGGCGAAGGCGGGCAGATTCTCGTCGAGCGCCATGTTCGAGATGGCGCCGGGCACGAAGAGCAGGACGGGCGCTTCGCTGCCGCCGATCCGGTAGGCGATCGCGACGCCACCCGACTTGACGTAGCGCGTATCGGTCACCGCACGTCTATCCCGGCTGCGGCAGTACGTCGAGGACGCGCTGGCACACGACGAGCGCGACCGACCGGACTCGGGAGATAATCCTCACGGAAATTATTCTATCGAATCCGTCTTGCCCTGGTGAACATGGTGAGGCGCAACGTTGCGAGGCACGGAGGCGGTGAGGGGGATGGCGCGGCAGTTCGGCTCCCGCCGACCCGGGTCTATCTGTTCACCGTGGTCGCCGGGGCTCTCTTGCACGCATTCGTTCCGCCCCTGCCGTTGGGGCTGCCGGGCGGCGTGCGAATCAGCGTCGCAGTCCTGGCCTGCCTGCTCGGCGTCGCGCTGATGAGCAGCGCCATGGGCCTGTTCCGGCGAACGGGTCAGGACCGGAAGCCGTGGAAGGCCACGCCCGGGATCATCTCGACCTCCGCCTCCCCGGAGTGCGTTCTGCGCATCCTTCTCGTTACTCGCTCGATTCGCGCACTCTAGTTGCGTCGATCCAGTGGGGGCACGTCACCCCCACCCAGGGATCTGGGCGACCTGGGTCACTCGGCTGCGTAGGAGCCTACACCAGGCGACCCGATGAATTCGGCAAGCATCGGCCCTGGGGCAGGATGACCCGCGAGCGGAACACACACGCGATCGCGCCTCGCAAGACGACGGTTCCCTGGAGTAGGCTTCGGATCGCCAAGTCCGGTCTCCCCGGAGTGCCTCGTGGACCCCAAGTCCGTCGAACGCAGGCTCGCTGCCATCCTCAGCGCTGATGTCGTCGGCTACAGCCGGCTCATGGCGGAGAACGAGGCCGCGACTGTCCGGACCCTCCAAGACTACCGGGAGGAGATCGGGCTGCTGGTCGCGCAGCACCGCGGCCGCGTGGTGGACACGGCTGGGGATAGCCTGCTCGCCGAGTTTCCGACGGCGACCGAGGCCGTCGGCTGTGCCGTCGAGATCCAGGGCGTCTTGAGGGTCCGCAACGCCTCGCTGCCAGCGGACCGCAAGATGGAGTTCCGCATCGGCATCCACCTGGGTGAGGTGCGGGTCGAGGGGGAGCGACTCTACGGGGACGGCGTCAACATCGCTGCACGCCTGGAGGCGCTGGCCGAGGCCTGCGGCGTCTGCATCTCGGCCACGGTGCACGAGCAGGTGCGGAACAAGCTGGACGTTGGCTTCACGGACCTGGGCGATCAGACGGTCAAGAACATCCCGGATCAGGTCCGCGTCTACCGGGTCCAGCCGCGAAGCCAGCCGGAAGCGCCCGCGCGCGCGTCGACTCCACCGGACAAGCGCCCCCGACGTCTCCGCGCGGCGCTCGTCGCGACGGCGGCGGTGCTGCTGCTCCTGGGACTCGGACTCTGGGCGAGCTGGCCCCGACCCCTGGGCCTGCTCATCGACCTCGCCGGAGTGAGCGGCCCGCCGGTGAATCCCACGCTCCCCGACAAGCCCTCCATCGTGGTGCTGCCCTTCGTGAACATGAGCGGTGACCTGGAGCAGGAGTACTTCAGCGACGGCGTCACCGAGGAGCTGATCAACGATCTTGCCGGCGTTCCAGAGCTGTTCGTCATCTCGCGCAACTCGGCCTTCACGTACAAGGGACAACCCGTGAAGGTGCGAGACGTGGGGCGCGACCTCGGAGTGCGATACGTCCTCGAAGGGACCGTCCGCAAGGTCGGGGGGCGCGTGCGGATCACGGCACAGCTCATCGATGCGACCAGCGGCTTCCACCTGTGGAGCGAGAGCTACGACCGCGAGCTTTCCGACATCTTGGCTCTCCAGTCCGAGATCTCGCAGCAGATCCTGGTCGCCTTGAAGTTGGAACTACACGACGCAGTGATCGACCGGGCCGTGCGCAGATCGAGCCGCGATCTCAAGGCTCAGGACACCCTGTGGAGAGGATGGGCTCACCTCCAGCGCTTCACCCGGGAGGACAATCTGGAGGCGCGCTACCTGTTCGAGCGCGCGATCGAGCAAGACCCGGACTTCGCGGTGGCCTACGCGTTTGCTGGGTATACATACCTCCTCGAATACAACCTCGGATGGAACCTCGATCCGACGTTGCTGGATCGCGCCGCAGAGCTGGCGAAACGAGCGCTCGCTCTGGACCCAGCCACTGCCCCGGCCCAGACGTTGTCGAGCTCCATTTACCTTCGCCAGGGCCGGCTGGCGGACGCGCTCGTTGCTGCGGAGAGGGCCGTGGAGCTCACCCCCAACGTCGAATATCCGCATCTGGCGCTGGGGTTTGCCCTGGCTCGCCAGGGACGGTTCGTGGCTGCCCTGCAATCGGTCGCTCATGCGATGCGCCTCAATCCAACGGCCCCATCGGGGATTTCGGGTTTCGTGGCCTACGCCAATTTCGCCGCGGGCCGTACCGAGAAGGCCGTGGAGCTGTGGGAGCAGGTTCGCGCAGCCAATCCCGAGATGATTCTCGCGCGCATCCCGCTCGCGGCCCTCTACGAGTCCGAGGGGCGCCACGAAGAAGCCCGCGCGCTGGGGCAGGAGATCCTGCGCGTGAACCCAGATCTCACGGCGGAGTCAGCGACTGAGCTGGCCCTGGCGTGGGGATTCGACCGGGACGACGTCATCGACAACCTGCGCAGCGCCGGGCTTCCCGAAGTAGCACAGCCCGCAGACGGCCCGTTCACGGTCCCCGGCTTCTCCGGCGCCCCCGCCATCGCCGTGCTTGCCTTCGACAATCTGAGCGGCGATCCCGAGCAGGAGTACTTCGCCGACGGGATCGCCGAGGATCTCATCACCCGGCTCTCGAGCTGGGGCAGCTTCCCGGTCATCGCCCGCAACTCGAGCTTCACCTACAAGGGCAAGGCGGTGGACGTGACGCAGGTGAGCCGCGAGCTGGGCGTTCGCTACGTGGTGGAGGGAAGCGTTCGCAGGGCGGGAGACCGGGTCCGTATCGCCGCACAGCTGATCGACGCCACCACGGGCCACCACGTCTGGGCCGAGACCTACGACCGCGAGCTGCGCGACATCTTCGCGCTCCAGGACGAGATCAGCGAGGCGATCGCCGCCTCCGTGCAGCCCGAGATTCGCCGAGCCGAGGTCAAGCGTGTCGTGCGCAGGCGACCCGAGAGTCTCGATGCCTACGAGAGCCAGCTCCGGGGGCTCTGGCACCTCTGGAAGTTCACGCCGGAGCACAACGCCGCGGCGCGACGCTTCTTCGAGAGGGCCGTGGAGCTCGATCCACACTATGTGGATCCCTGGTTCGGCGTCGCGCTCACCCACTTCGCGGACGTCGTCTTCGAATGGAGCGACGCGCGAAGCGAATCGGTCGCCGCGCTGGAGCGATCGGCGCGAGAGTGCGTCGAGCTGGACGCCGAGTCGGCGCGATGTCAGCTCAGCCGGGGCTTCGCCCACTGGGTTGCGGGGAAGCAGGCGGAAAATATCGCAGCCTTCGAACGCGCCGTACGGCTCGATCCGAGCCTCGGCGCCGCGTACGGCTGGCTCGGATTTGCCCTGTCAATCTCAGGGAGGCCCGAGGAAGCAATTGCCAATCTGGAGAAAGCGCGGCGACTCGACCCGCACGATCCCGCCACGGAGAGCTATCTCATCTACACCGCCTGGGCGCATTTCGCCGCCGGGCGCTACGCCGAGGCGCTGGCGGAGGCGCGCCGTGCCGTCGAGATGGAGCCGCGAGACGCGATGGCCCATCGAACCCTGGCCGCGAGCTACGCGCAGCTCGGTCGCCTCGAAGAGGCGAGAAGCGCGCTGGAGGAGGCGTTGCGACTCGAACCCGATCTCTCCCTGCGGAAGGTCCGGCGGCAGAACCTGGCCAGCGAGTCCGACTTCCTGGCGCGCTGGCTCGACGGCCTGCGCAAGGCCGGGCTGAAGGAGTAGAAGGCGCCGCGCGTCGCCGACCGCTACGTCATCCCCCGGTGTCCCCCAACCTGGAGAGGACCTAGCCAGGTCTCCCCGCCGGGGTGTAGGATCGGCGCTCTGAGCAGGGCTCGCGCAGGTGTATTCTGGTGGAGGGAATCAGCATCGAGCTCAGGCTGTCGGCGATCCCCGGCACCGACGTGGCTGGCTCTGGCCGCGTCACGCCGCGATGGCGAGGGATCGTGCTGACGGAGTTTCTCGTCGAGGAGCCGGGCGCGTGAACTGTCCCTCCTGCGGACACGCGAACCGCGACGACGCGCGCTTCTGCGGCGAGTGCGCGGCACCGCTCGCGACCGAGCGGGCCTGCCCCTCCTGCGACCGCCCGTATCCGCCGGGCCAGAAGTTCTGCGACGGCTGCGCCCAGCCACTCGCCGACGCGGCGACCACATCACCGGTGCCGGAACCCCGCGCTCCGGCCTCGTTTGCCTCGGGCCGCTACCGGGTGGATCGCTCGCTCGGCGAAGGCGCCAAGAAGCGCGTCTACCTGGCCCGGGACGAGCGGCTCGACCGCGACGTCGCGCTGGCGCTGATCAAGACCGAGGGGCTCGACGAGGCCGGACGCGTCCGGGTGCAGCGAGAGGCGAAGGCCATGGGCCGCCTGGGGGATCACCCGCGCATCGTCACCGTCTACGACACGGGCGAAGAGGACGGCCAGCCCTACATCGTGAGCGAGTACATGGGAGGGGGCGACCTCGAGGCGCGCCTCGGGGCGGCCGAGCGGCACCGGCTTCCCGTCGACGAGGCGCTCGCGATCGCCGCGCAGCTCTGCGACGCCCTCGAGCACGCCCACGCGCGCGGCGTGATCCACCGGGACTTGAAGCCGGGCAACATCTGGCTCGCGGCCGACGGCACCGCGCGCCTCGGCGACTTCGGCCTGGCCCTCGCCCTCGATCGCTCCCGGCTCACCCAGGAGGGGATGATGGTGGGCACGGTGGCCTACATGCCGCCGGAGCAGGCCCTGGGCCGCGCTCCGGACGCTCGCAGCGACCTCTACGCCCTGGGCGCCACCCTCTACGAGATGGTGACGGGGCGCCCGCCGTTTCTCGGCGACGACGCGGTGGCGATCATCTCGCAGCACATCCACACCCCGCCCGTCGCACCCTCCTGGCACAACCCGGAGGTCCCGAGGCGCCTGGAGACACTGATCCTCCGGATGCTGGAGAAGGACCCGGCCAAGAGGCCCACGAGCGCCGGCGAGGTTCGCCAGCTCCTGGAAGCGGTGTCGTCTCCCTCGGCCGAGGCCTCCGCGGCCGCCGGGCAAGACGACGTGAACCCCCTCGACCGCCTGGCGGGAGGGGTCTTCGTCGGCCGGGAGGAACAGGTCCACGAGCTCCGCGCCGGCCTGGAGGACGCGCTCTCGGGCAAGGGCCGGATCCAACTCTTGGTGGGCGAGCCGGGGATCGGGAAGACGCGCACGGCCGAAGAGCTCGCCACGTACGCGGCGCTGCGCGGGGCGCAGGCGCTCTGGGGCCGCTGCTACGAGGGCGAGGGCGCGCCCGCCTACTGGCCCTGGGTGCAGATCATCCGCGCCTACGTCCACGACCGCGAGCCAAAGACGCTGCTCTCGGAGATGGGACCGGGGGCGGCGGACATCGCCGAGGTGGTCTCCGAGGTGCGGGAGCGGCTTCCGGGTCTGCCGGCACCTCCCCAGCTGGACGCGGAGGAGGCGCGCTTCCGCCTCTTCGACGGCATTACAAGCTTCCTCAAGAACGCGTCTTCTGGGCAGCCCATCGTGTTGATCGTCGACGACCTGCACTGGGCGGACAAGCCCTCGCTGCTCCTGCTCCAGTTCCTGGCGAAGGAGCTCGAGGGCGCGCGGCTGCTCCTCCTCGGAACCTACCGCGATGTCGAGGTCGGCCGGCAGCATCCCCTCGAGGAGACGCTGGCCGAGCTGGCCCGCAGCCCGCGCTGCGATCGCGTCCTGCTGCGCGGTCTCTCCGAGCACGACGTGGCGCGCTTTATCGAGCTCTCCGCCGGACGGGCGCCGCCGGCGGCGCTGGTGGAAGTCGTCTACCGCGAGACCGAAGGCAACCCCTTCTTCGTCCACGAAGTGGTGCGCCTGCTCCAGGCGGACGGCCGGCTCGACCGACCCGAAGACATCGCCTCCTGGAGCGTCGAGATACCCCAGGGCGTGCGCCAGGTGATCGGGCGCCGGCTCAACGCACTTTCGGAGGAGTGCAACCGCGCGCTGACCATCGCCTCGGTGATCGGGCGCGAGTTCGACCTGCGCGTGCTGGCGCGCGCGGGCGAGCTCTCGGAGGACCGCACACTGGAGCTGCTCGACCTGGCCGAGGATGCGCGCATCGTCGCAGAGGTCGAGGGGGCCCCGGGCGCCTACCGCTTCTCCCACGCGCTGGTGCGCGAGACCCTCTACGAGGAGATCCGCAGCACGCGGCGCGTGCGCGTGCACCGCACCGTGGCCGAGGTTCTCGAAGAGTTCCACGCGGGGAAGCTCGACGCGCACCTTGCCGAGCTCTCCTACCACTTCTGCGAGGCGGCCCCGGGCGGCGACGTCGAGAAGGCCGTGGACTACGCCGTGCGCGCCGCCGAGCGGGCCACCGCGTCCCTGGCCTTCGAGGAGGCGGCCAGCCACACCGAGCGCGCGCTCATCGCCCTCGAGGCCCGCGAGCCGGTCGACGGGGCGAGGCGCTGCGAGCTGCTGCTGGCGCTGGGCGCCGCCCAGTATCGGTCTGGCGCCCCCGTGAAGTCGCGGGAGACCTTTCGCCAGGCGCTCGCCCTGGCGCGGGATATCGGCTCTGCGGAGCTCTTCGCGCGCGCCGCGCTCGAAGAGGGGACGATGGAGAACATTCCGGCCAGTCTCGTCGACCGGGACACGGTCACCGCCCTCGAGGAGGCGCTCGAGCGCCTCCCCGAAGAGGACAGCCCCCTGCGCGCACAGACGCTGGCGCGCCTCGGCTGCCAGCTCGCCTGGCACAAGGAGGCCGAGCGAAGCCTGGCGATCTCGGTGGAGGCGCTCGCCATGGCCCGGCGCGTCGGCGACGCGCAGACGCTGCTCCGGGCCCTCTTCCTGCGCTCCTTCCATCTGAGCCGTCCCGACGAGTTCGAGGAGCGCATCCTCGTCGTGGAAGAGACCATCGAGCTGAACCTCGAGCTGGGCGACAAGAACCGGGAGGTGATCGCGCGCGGCAGCCGCATCCTCCAACTGACCGAGGTGGCAGAGGTGGACGCCTTGAACCGCGAGATCGAGCGCTACGGCGAGCTCGCAAAGGAGCTCCGACAGCCCTTCAACCGGGCCTGGGCGGCGCGGTACCGGGCCGCGCGGGCGCTGCGCGAGGGGCGCATCGCCGACGCCCGCCCCGACGCGTGGCTGGGATACACCGAAGGGCGTCGCGTCAACGAAGAGACGGCCACCCAGATGTTCGGCGTCCACTTCTACATGATGCGCCGCATGCAGGGGCGGTTCCGCGAGGCCGAGGAGGCCCTGCGCGCCGGTGTAGAGCGCTTTCCGGCGGTGTCGGTGTGGCCGGCTCTGCTGGCGTGTCTGGTGGCGGAGACCGGCCGGCCCGAGGAGGCCCGGCGCGTGGTGGAGCGGATGGCGGCGGACGACTTCGCCGCCGTGCGGAAAACCCCCCTTCCGAGCGCGTCGTACTTCCTGCTGGCGGACGCCTGCTTCGGCGCGGAGATCGTCGAGCCGGCGGCGCGGCTCTACCAGCTCTTCCAGCCCTGGTCGGAGCGCTTCGTCATCCTCGCGGGTGGCCCCTCCCTCGGCTCGGCCGGGCGCCCGCTCGGCAACCTGGCCGCCATGCTCGGCCGCTTCGACGATGCCGCCCGCCACTTCGAGACGGCCCTCGCGATGGATACGCGCATGCGCGCCTTCGGTCTGCTGCCGCGCGTGCAGTGCGACTACGCGAAGATGCTCCTCGCCCGCGGTGAGCGGGGGGATCGCGAGAAGGCGCTCGCGCTGCTCGACGAGGCGCTCGCGACCTCCGAGCGGCTCGGGCTCAAGGGGTGGCTCGACCCCTGCCTCGAGACCAAGCTCCGCGCTCACGGCGTCGACTCGGGCTCGGTCGGGGCGAAGGGCACCATCGACATCATCGCCGACACGATCGGGAGCAAGCGCCCCGATCTATCGGGACACGCCGCCCCCGACGGCACGGTCACGCTGCTCTTCAGCGACATGGAGGGCTTCACCACCATGACCGAGCGCCTCGGCGACCGCCGGGCGCACGCGGTGATCCAGCGCCACAACGCCATCGTCCGCGAAGAGCTCGCGCGATACGAGGGAAGGGAGGTGGAGCTCCAGGGCGACGGCTTCCTACTGAGCTTCGCCGACACGCGGGAGGGCCTGCGCTGCGCCATGGCGATCCAGCGCGGCTTCGCCGCCCACAACGAGAAGCACCCGGAAGAGCCCGTCAACGTCCGCATCGGCCTCCACACCGGGGAGGTGATCCAGGACGCGGACCACTTCTTTGGCCTCACTGTGATCCTCGCCGCGCGCATCGCCGCGCAGGCGGTGGGCGGCCAGATCCTCGCCTCGTCGATCGTCAGAGAGCGCGGCGACGGCGCGCCGGGGATCCGCTTCGGCACGGGGCGACAGGTGCCGCTCAAGGGGATCTCGGAGCGGCAGCGGCTTCACGCGGTGGAGTGGAAGTAGAGATGCGCTGCGCGAGTTGCCGCAGGGAGAACCCTGACGACGCGAGCTTCTGCGGTGAGTGCGGAGACCCGCTGGCCCGGGACATCGAGTGTCCCGGTTGCGGAAGACGAAATCCGCCGAGCCAGAAATTCTGCCATAGCTGCGGCCAACCGATAACTAGCGAAGCAACCCCTACGCTCCAACGGGAGCCCCGCGACTACACCCCGAAGCACCTCGCCGACAAGATCCTCCAAAGCAGGTCCGCGCTCGAAGGGGAGCGCAAGCAGGTGACGGTGCTCTTCGCCGACGTGAAGGGCTCGATGGAGCTGACCGAGACGATGGATCCAGAGGAGTGGCACCGGATCCTGGAGCGCTTCTTCCAGATCCTCGCGGACGGCGTCCACCGCTTCGAGGGCACCGTCAACCAGTACACGGGCGACGGCATCATGGCGCTCTTCGGGGCGCCCATCGCCCACGAGGACCACGCCCAGCGGGCCTGCTACGCGGCGCTCCACCTGCGAGAAGAGCTGCGGCGCTACGCGGACGAGCTGCGTCTGGAGCGCGGCCTCAACTTCTCCGTGCGGATGGGGCTCAACTCGGGCGAGGTGGTGGTCGGCAAGATCGGCGACGACCTGCGCATGGACTACACCGCTCAGGGCCACACGGTGGGTCTGGCGGCGCGGGTGCAGCAGATCGCTGCGGCCGACCGGGTCAACCTGGCCGGTGCGACTGCGCGCCTGGCCGAGGGCTTCTTCGCGCTCCGGGATCTCGGCTCGTCGCAGCTGAAGGGCGTGGAGGAACCCGTCCCGATCCACGAGCTGGAGGGCATCGGGCAGCTCCGCACCCGATTCGATCTCTCTCGTGCGCGCGGCCTCGCCAGGTTCGTGGGGCGCGCCGACGAGATGACGACCCTGGAGGCGGCGCTCGAGCGCGCCGTCCAGGGAAAGGGCCAGGTACTCGGAATCGTGGGCGAGGCCGGGGTCGGCAAGAGCCGCCTCTGCTTCGAGCTGGCGGAGCGCTGCCGGGCCCGCGGGCTCACGGTTCGCGAGGCGCACGCGGTGCCGCACGGCAAGTCGATCCCGCTGCTGCCCGTGCTGGAGATGCTGCGCGCGATCTTCGGCGTCGAGGATCGCGACGGGGACCGCTCGGCCCGGCAGAAGATCGCCGGGGCGGTGGTGCTGCTGGATCGCGAGCTGGAGAGCGACCTTCCCCTGCTCTTCGAGCTGCTGGGCGTTCCGGACCCGGAGCGCCCGGCGCCGCGCGCCGAGCCCGAGGTCCGCGAGCGCCAGCTCTCCGAGCTCTTCCGGCGCCTGGTGCAGGCGCGCAGCCGGCGCGAGCCGGGGGTGATGCTCTTCGAGGACCTCCACTGGCTCGATCGGGCGAGCGAGGCCTTCCTGGAAAACCTGGTCGAGGTGATCCCGACGACGCGAACCCTGCTGCTGGTGAACTTCCGGCCCGAGTACCGCGCCGAGTGGATGCAGCGCTCGAGCTACCAGCAGCTCTCGCTGCTCCCGCTGGGCGCGGAGGCGGTCCGCGAGCTGCTGGCCGGGCTGCTGGGCTCGCATCCGAGCCTCACCGAGCTGGGCGATCGGATCTTCGCGCACACGGGCGGCAACCCCTTCTTCGTCGAGGAGGTGGTGCGATCGCTCGCCGAGTCGGGTGGGCTCGAAGGGGAGGCGGGCGCCTACCGGCTTCGCGGCGCCGTCGATCAGCTGGCGATTCCGCCCACCGTGCACGCGGTGCTGGCGGCGCGCATCGACCGACTCGCCGAGCGGGAGAAGCAGCTGCTCCAGACCGCCTCGGTGATCGGCAAGCACTTCGCCGAGCCGATCCTGCGGCGGGTCGCCGACCTCTCCGAGGGCGAGCTCTCCGAGGCGCTGCGAAGGCTGATCCGGTCGGAGTTCATCTACGAGGAAGCGCTCTACCCCGAGGCGGAGTACGCCTTCGCACACCCGCTCACCCAGGAGGTGGCCAACCGCTCGCAGCTGGCCGAGCGGCGGCGCGCGGTGCACGCGGCCGTGGCGCGCGCTCTGGAGGAGCGAGGCTCCGAGCGGGGCGACGAGCGCGCCGCACTGCTGGCCCACCACTGGGAGGAGGCGGGCGATTCGCTGCGGGCGGCGCGCTGGCACCGCCGCGCCGCCGTGTGGGCGGGGATGGCGCAGATCCGGGAGGCGCTGCGTCACTGGCGCCGGGTCCGGGAGCTGCTGCGCGAAGTGGCCGAGACGGAGGAGACGCTGGCGCTGGGGATCGAATCGCGCGTGCAGATGCTGAATCTGGGAATTCGAGCGCATACCCTGGAAGAGGACGTGAGCACCCTCTACCGCGAGGCGGAGGAGCTGGCCGGTCGCAGCGGCCGGCCGGCCGCGCACCTCCCGATGCGACTCGCCTACGGAATGTACCGGGTCTTCGAGGGTGCGGCGGCCGAGGGCGTGGAAATACTGCGCGAGACCATGCGGATGGCTGACAAGAGCGGCGATGCTGCGCTTTGCCTGGTCACTCGCTTCTTCCTGCAGAACGGGGTGCTGACGGCCGGACCGCTCGGGGAGGGGGTCACCATCAACGAAGAGATCCTAGAGCTCCAGGAGGGAAGCCCGGGGCTGGGCGCGGAGTTCCTGGGCTACGACATCGGCAGCATGCCCCTGGCCTGGCGGGGCTGGTTTCTGGGCGCCACCGGCCGCATCGAAGAGGGGACCCGCGACCTGCGCAGGGCGACGGATCTGGCGCGCCGGGCGGACGACCCCGGCGTACTGTCGGTGACCGAGGCGCTATCGGCGATGGTGGCCGCCGCGATGGCGGGAGATGGGTCTGCCGCTATGGGACACGCGCGCCAGGCGGTGCAGGTGCACCAGCATTACGATGTCGGCACCTCCATTGCGGTCGCCGAGCTCTCCCTCGGCATGGCCTGCGTCACCGAAGAGCGCTGGGGTGAGGCCGTGGAGGCTCTCGATCGCGCTGCGGAGCAAGGCCCGGGAATGTTCTCCGTGGTGGTCGGCTCGTTTCTCGCACGCGCCTGGCTGGGACGCGGCGACGTGCAGAGGGCGCACCGGATTGCCCAGGAGACGATCTCCTCCACACGCCGCACAGGGGCGAGGCAGATCGAGACCGACGCGCAGCTCTCCCTGGCCCAGGTGCTGCTGCAGACCGAGGGGACGCGGGCCCGGACGGAGATCGAGGCCGCGCTCGCCCGGGCGCTCGAGCTGGCCCAGGAGATCGGGTACCGCATCCTGGTGCCTCGGATCCACGAGCTGCGCGGCGATCTGCTGGGCGCGCTGGGAGACACCGGTGCTCGCGGGCGCGAGCTCCGCGAGGCCCACCGCCTCTTCAGCGAGATGGGCGCGACGGGGCACGCGGAGCGGCTGGCGCGGGAGCTCGGGCTGTGAACTGCCCGTCCTGCGACCGCCAGCTCCCGGAGGACGCGACCTTCTGCGGCTACTGCGGGAGCGCGCTGCGCTCGACGCAGACCTGCGCGCAATGCGGCCGCTCGAACCCCGCAGAGATGCTCTTCTGTCTCGAGTGCGGGTGCGTACTCGCAGAGTCGGCAGCGCCGGAGCGCGACCTGCGCGACTACACCCCGAAGCACCTCGCCGACAAGATCCTTCAGTCCAAGTCCGCCATCGAGGGCGAGCGCAAGCAGGTGACGGTGCTCTTCGCCGACGTTAAGGGCTCGATGGAGCTTGCCGAGCAGGTCGACCCGGAGGAGTGGCACCGCATCCTCGACCGCTTCTTCCAGATCCTGACGGAGGGGGTCCATCGCTACGAGGGGACCATCAGCCAGTACACGGGCGACGGCATCATGGCGCTCTTCGGGGCGCCCATCGCCCACGAGGACCACGCGCAGCGGGCCTGCTACGCGGCGCTTCGTCTGAGCGATGAGCTGCGCCGGTACGCGGACGAGCTGAGGCGTACGAAAGGTCTCAACTTCTCGGTGCGCATGGGCCTCAACTCGGGCGAAGTAGTCGTCGGGAAGATCGGCGACGACCTGCGCATGGACTACACGGCTCAGGGCCACACGGTGGGATTGGCGGCGCGCATGGAGCAGCTCGCGGAGCCGGGGAAGGCCTACCTGACCGAGCACACCGCCCGGTGGGTGGAGGGATTCTGCCGCCTCGGCGATCTCGGCTCCTTCGACGTCAAGGGCGTGCAGGAGCCTCTACGGGTCTTCGAGCTCCAAGGCGTGGGGCCCCTGCGCACCCGACTGGAGATGGCCGCAAGCCGCGGGCTGGTGCGCTTCGTGGGCCGGCGCGGGGAGCTGGAGCAGCTGCGCCGGGCCTGGGAGTCGGCACAGGCGGCCCACGGGCAGATCGTCGCGGTGGTGGGCGAGGCGGGCGTGGGGAAGTCGCGGCTCGTCTACGAGTTCAAGGCCCCGCTGGAGCGGGGCTGCCGGGTGCTCGAGGCTTTCTCGGTCTCCCACGGTAAAGCCTACGCGTACCTGCCGCTGATCGACCTCCTGAAGGGCTATTTCGGAATCGTGTTCGAGGACGACGAGCGCCAGCGGCGGGAGAAGATCACCGGGAAGGTACTGACGCTGGACCGGGCGCTGGAAGACGCGCTGCCCTATCTGTTCTCGCTGCTTGGGATCGGGGACGAGACCGCGTCGCTGGTGCAGATGGACCCGCAGATCCGGCGGCAGCGGACGCTGGAGGCGGTGAAAAAGGTGCTGGTGCGCGAAACCCTCGACCAGCCCTGCGTGGTGATCTTCGAGGATCTCCACTGGATCGACTCCGAGACCCAGGCCTTCCTCGAGCTGCTGAGCGAGAGCGTGGCGACGGCGAAGCTGCTGCTGCTGGTGGACTACCGACCGGAGTACACGCACGGCTGGGGGAGCAAGACCTACTACACGCAGCTCCGACTCGATCCGCTGGGCGAAGAAGAAGCCCGGGAGCTGCTGGCGGCTCTTCTCGGGGAGGGGACGAGCGCGGATCGCGAGGGGCTGGAACGGCTGGTCCTGGAGAAGACCGAGGGGAACCCCTTCTTCATGGAGGAGGTGGTGCAGACCCTGGCCGAGGAAGGGGTGCTGGCCGGTGAGCGGGGCCGCTACCGCCTGGAGCGATCCCCGGGCGAGCTGCACATCCCGGCGACGGTGCAGGGGGTGCTGGCGGCGCGTATCGATCGGCTACCGGCGGAGGAGAAGGATCTGCTCCAGACGCTGGCGGTGATCGGTAAGGAGTTTTCCTTCGGCCTGCTGCGGAGGGTGGCCGAGGGGGGAGAAGAGGATCTCCGTGGGCGGCTCGCTCGCCTCCAGGCGGGGGAGTTCATCTACGAGCAGCCGGCGTTCCCCGAGCCCGAGTACATCTTCAAGCATGCGCTGACACAGGAGGTGGCGTACGGCTCGCTGCTGGTGGAGCGCCGCACGCCGCTGCACGAGCGGGCGGGGCGGGCCATCGAGGAGCTATACCGCGACGCGCTCGAGGAGCACTACAGCGAGCTGGCGCATCATTACGGCCGCACGGACAACACGCCGAAGGCGATCGAGTACCTGCACATGGCCGGAGAGCAGGCCGTCCAGCGCTCGGCCTACGCGGAGGGGATTGGCCAGCTCGCCAAGGCGGTGGACCTGGTGAGCACGCTGCCCGAGACGCGGGAGCGTGACGAGCGGGAGCTGCTTCTGCAGCTCGCAATCGGTCAGGCACTGAGCGTGACCCAGGGCTTCGCGCCCCCGGAAGCAGAGAAGGCCTACGTACGCGCGCGACATCTCTGCGAGCAGGTGGGTGAAGCTCCCCAGCGGTTTCGAGTGTTGATGGGGCTGTGCTTGATCCACATGATGCGGGCAGAGACTGAAAAGGCGGGGGAGCTGGCGGAGCAGCTCCTCCACCTGGCCCGAGAGCTACACCACCCACTGTATCTCATGCCGGCCCACGAGGTGATGGCGGAGACATCCTACCTGCGCGGCGATTTCTGTGGGGCACGAGACCACGAGGAAGAGGCGGTCAGGCTTTTCGACCCGCAGCAATACCCCGCGAATGAATACTTGAAGGGCTGGATTCACTGCGGAGTTGCGGCCCTCGGCTTCTCGAGCTGGGCACTCTGTGATTTGGGCTGTCCCGACCAGGCGCTCGCGAGGAGCCGAGAGGCGCTCGCACTGGCCCAGCAGGTATCCCATCCCCTGAGTGAGACCTGTGCCTTTCTGTTCGAAGGTGTCGTCCACGGAAGACGCGGGGATATGCAAGCCGCTCGGGAGGCGGCCGAGACCGTGATCGCTCTCGCGAGCGAGCATGGGTTCCAGTACTACCTGGGAGCGGGCACTTTCATGCGGGCCCATGCGTCGACCGAGTTGGGGGAGCTGCAGCGGCATGAGGGAATCGCAGTGATGCGGGCCGTGGTGGACGCGATCCGGGCCACGGGAACCGTTTCGGGGGCACCCGTGATGCTTACCCTGCTGGCCGAGACACTCCTGGCAGCGGGGCAAGCCGAGGAAGGCCTCGCGCTGATTGCCGAGGCGAAGGAGTTCGTGACGAAGACCGGGGAGCGTCAGCTCGAGGCGGAGGTGCATCGCCTGAAGGGAGAGATGCTCCTCGCTCGATCACCCTCCAACCAGCCCGGGGCAGAGGCGTGCTTCCGCGACGCGCTCGAGGTCGCGCGCTGCCAGAGTGCAGAATCCTGGGAGCTTCGCGCCGCCACCTCCCTCGCCCGCCTCTGGCAGCGCCAGGACAAGCGCGCCGAGGCCCGCGACTTACTGCAACCGGTCTACGACTGGTTCACCGAAGGCTTCGACACGCAGGACCTGAAGGACGCGAAGGCGCTGCTGGACCGTCTGGCATAGCCCTCGATCACCCGGCCCGGGTCATAGATCGGGGCGTAGCTGTTCATGCGCACCCGCACGAGGCGCGCGGTCCTCCCCAGGGCGCGTCCCCACGGCCTCGGCCATACTCCCCCCGTGCCCGCTGGGATCCAAGCCACGATCGCCAGCATCCTGTTCACGGATCTGGTGAATTCCACCGAGCTCACCCAACGTCTGGGTGACGAGGCAGCCCAGGCTCTCTTCGAGTCCCATCACCGTACACTTGCGGAGCTGCTGGCCAGCCACGGCGGAGAGGAGCTGCAGTGGCTCGGCGACGGGCTCATGGCCTGCTTTGCCTCCACCGCCGACGCGGTGCGGTGCGCCGTCGCCATGCAGCGGGCAACCCTTCGGCCCATCTCCGGACACCGCCTCGAGATCCGCGCAGGGCTCAACGTGGGCGAGGTGCTGCGGCAGGAGACCGGAAGCGGCTACTTCGGTACGCCGGTGGTGATCGCGTCGCGGCTCTGCAACCAGGGCCGCGGCGGACAAATCCTCGCCAGCCAGACCGTGGTCGGCCTCCTGGCGGGACGCCAGGCATTCCGCTTCCAGGATCTCGGCTCCGTGGATCTCAAGGGAATCGCCGCACCCGTCGGCGTCTCGGAGGTGATCTACGAGACCGAGGGTGTGGTGCCCTTCGCAACGCAGACCCCGTTCGTGGGCCGCGGCAAGGAAATCGGAAGGCTTCTGACCTCCCTCGAGGAGGCCAGCAAAGAGGCTGGCGGCCTGGTCATGGTCGTCGGACAGCCGGGCATCGGGAAGACCCGCACACTCGAGGAGTTCGCGGAACGGGCCCGCGCCCGCGGGACGCAGGTCCTCTGGGGACGTTGCTACGAGGGCGAAGCCGCGCGCCACTACGCACCGTTCGCCGAGGCACTGGAGGATCACGCGCGGAATGCCGATCCCGCGGAGCTGCGAGACGACCTCGGCGCCTTCGGCGCGGCGATTGGCACCATCGCTCCGGCGCTCCGGGAGCGACTTCCAGACCTCCCGCAGCTCCGCGTTCTCCAACCCGACGAGGAGCGCCAGAGGCTCTTCGATGCAATCCGCCAGCTGCTCCTCGCGGCATCCCAGCGGGCTCCCGTGCTCGTCGTCCTCGACGATCTGCACTGGGCCGACCAGGCCACCGTCGCCTTGCTCCGGTATCTGGCCCGCTTTGCACCCCGCAGCCGACTGCTCCTGGTCGGCGCTTACCGTGACGTGGAGCTGGCCCGCCAGCACCCCCTGGCCGACGCCCTGGCCGCGCTGCGACGCGAGGTGGAGTACGAGCGCATCCTGCTGCGGGGCCTCGAACAGACCGAGGTTCGCGAGCTCCTCGAGGCGCTGGCTGCCCACCAGGTACCCGAACCCCTGACCGACGCACTCGCCCGGGAGACCGAGGGGAACCCCTTCTTCCTGCGCGAAATCCTGATCCACCTGGTGGAGGAGGGAAAGCTCGTACGCACGGAGGGCCGCTGGGCCTCCGCCCTCTCCGTCGAGGATCTCGGCATCCCGGAGGGAGTTCGCCAGGTGATCGGACGCCGTCTCTCGCGCCTCTCCGACTCGGCCAACGAGTTGCTGCGCGCGGCGTCGGGCTTCAACGGTATCTTTCGCTTCGCCATCGCTGCGGCCAGCGCCGGGCTCGACGAGGAGAGAGCACTCGACGCGCTGGACGAGGCCCTCGAGACACAGCTGCTGCGTTCCACCCGCGACGCCGAGTCCTACGACTTCACCCACGCGCTCATCTGCCACACGCTCTATACGGAGCTCAACCCCTCTCGCCAGGTGCGCCTGCATCGACGCCTGGCCGAGGAGCTCGAGCGCAGCGCCCGGGACCGTGGCGTCGTTCAGCCGGGGGAGATCGCGACCCAGTACCACCGCAGCGCAGTGCTGCCGGGCGCCGATCGCGGCGTCCCCCATTGCATCGCGGCCGCCGACCGCGCCGAGGGTGCCTCGGCCCACGAGGAAACGGCGAGCTTCCTGCGCATGGCCCTGGATCTACTTCCCGACGACGATCCCCGCGAGCCGCGCATTTTGGCGCGCCTGGGCCTGGCCCTGGCGTG
Organism: Myxococcales bacterium; assembly: GCA_029863845.1. Classification (GTDB taxonomy): domain Bacteria; phylum Myxococcota_A; class UBA9160; order UBA9160; family SMWR01; genus JACZXC01. The sequence goes on along the minus strand of JAOTUO010000014.1, from coordinate 8,954 downwards.
GGGCATGGATGACGAGGAGGCCGTGGCCGTCTGCAGCCGGGCCGGCGAGCGGATCGCGGACAGCGAAGGCGATGCCCCGGCGGCGGACTATCTGGCCGACGCATGCGACACGGTCTGGGGCGCCAGCTTCAATCCGTTGGCCTGGCGTCTGGCGGAGCAGGGACTCCGCTACATCGGGGAGCGGCGCGATCTCAGCTGGTACCGGCTGTGCGGTCTCGACCTGACCCGCCGCGAGGCGGAGGACCCCGATGCGCCCGGCATCCATCTCGATGCTCCGGAACGATGGGAGCTCCGCGAAGTGCTCAGGCGCTACCCCGCCGAGGTCTACCAGGTCTACCTGTGGAACTGGTCGCTGATCAGCGTCCCCGTCAGGTCTCGTGAAGACCTGAGGGAGTGTTTCGGCGGCGACTCCTTCGCCTTCGCCTGGATGGGCGGCGAGTACCGGCACTTCCCGCAGCGCGTCCTCGAGAACGCCGAGACGGCGCTCGCACAGGGGCAGCTTGCCGTCGCCGCGTTGGGCTTCACGGTGGTGGCTCGCGTCGAGGCGGCGTTGGGCGACCTGGCGGCCTCGCAGAGGAACTTCACGAAGGCGCTCGAGCTGGCCGAGCGACTTCCGCGGCTGCCCTTCCTGGCTCTCCAGATGTCGGTTGTTCCCATGGAGCACGCCCGCGTCCGGGGGGAGGGACGCGAGGCGTTCCTGCCCCTGGTGGAGGGCTTCCTCGCCGAGGAGGCGCCGGAGAACCTCTGGGTCCTGGGTACCTTCCGTGCCCTGGCCGCAGAGTTCTGTGCAGAGGCGGGGCGCGAAGCGGAGGCGTTGCGCTGGCTCGACCTCGCTCTCCCCGCCATCGAACGAGGTCCGGGCTGGGCCATCAACTATGCGGCCCTGGTCTGCGTCGCGGCGAGCACTCTCTGGCGCCTGGAGAGCCGCCACCGGATCGAGACCATCGAGGCGAATCTCCGCGAGAAGGTGGTCGTCCCCGACTTTCGCTATCCGCACTTCGACGGGCGTCTCGCCCTTGCGCAGCTGGCGGCCCTGCAGGGGCGACTCGACGAGGCGCACGAGTGGTTCTCGAAAGCGCGGCACGTGCTGGAGGAGGAGGGTGCGCGACCCCTGCGCGCCCGCGTCGATTTCGAGGAGGCCCTGGCTCTCGCCCGCCGGCGCGGGCCGGGTGACCGTGAGCAGGCTCGTGGGCTCCTCGAGGCCGCCCTCGGGCGTTTCGAGGCCCTCGGAATGACGGGCTGGGTACGCCGTGCCCGCGGGCTGGAGGACGAACTCGGCCAGTAGGAAGGGACCGTTTCCGGCGGATCGGGGCGGCCTGTCCCGGTCAAATACTCGGAACTTCCCGCCATGGTTTCCATTTTCGGACCGGCGAATCCAAAACATCCGGTAATTGGACATCGTCAAACAGAGGGATATCGGGGGCAAAAGGGCCGGAACGGGCCGATTCCTTGCCGCCCGAGCCGGGCTCCTGCTCGACAGACACCTTGACGCGCCTGGTGTCAAGCTCGGCTAATTTTTCTTGATTACCAAGTCCGAAACTACAAAAACTTCCTTGTAACATTTCCTTGTAAGATCACAAATCAACGAACCTGTCGAGATACTAAGTTCAATTCGGTGCTGAGTAGTTACGGAGAAAGTAACTCTGCAAAACTCCTGACCGAGTCTCTCTATCCTTCTGGCTCTCCCGCCAGCCTCTTTGCCCTGGCCTCCAGTTCATCCTTGAAGTACGTGTTCGGCACGGCTTCTAGAATAGCTTTCGCAGCCCACGATACGTCCTTGGCAGTTACAAGTGAAAGCTTGATGGGATCAGTGTTGTATTGGTAGTCGTTGCCTTCGACCGAAGTCACGTTGCGAACGTTGTTTTCGATGGCGTAATCGTGGAGCGCGTTGCCCGGCCCCGGAGTGGTTATTGAAAAGGAAAGGCTCTCAGGGCGGATGCGTTCGACCAGCCTTACCGTGGCTTCCAGGTCTTCACGGGTCTCGACGGGCGCGCCCAGCATGACAAATGCGAGGGTCCCTATGCCATGCTCGTGGCAAAGGTCGAAAGCTTTGATCGTTTGCTCGACCTTGATTCCCTTGCGGAAAAAATCCAAAACCTTCTGCGATCCACTTTCAACGCCGAAAGCTATGGCCTCGAGGCCGCATCTCTTCATCTGTTCAATCAAGGGGGCGGAAATCTGATCAACGCGCGCCTGACAGACCCACTGGGAATCGCTAAGGCCGGCCGAGGCAAGCTCGCGCTCGAACTCGACGAAGTACTTGACGCCGCCCATAACCATGGTGTCGTCCTTGAAAAGGAATTTTTTGTGGCCAAGGGATTTCGCGATGTTCGACATTTCCTCCGCGATACGTTTCTGACTCCTACTTCTTATCTTGTACCCGTGGAGCTTGTCCAGCATGGGCTTGCAAAAAAGGCAGTTATAGGGACAGCCGCGCGTGGCCATCATGCCGATAAATTCAATATCGTTGCTGAAATATTTGCTGTAGTCGATCAGCGTCCGGTCGGGATCGGGGAAAGTATCAAGATCCGGCTCGAATGCCCGGGTCGGTCCGTAAGCAACTTCATCGCCTTTTTTCGCGGCCGCTCCAGCCACTTCATAAAGAGGCGCACCTTTTTGAATCGCTTCAACAAGATCGACAGCCGTGTATTCGCCCTCAGCAATGGCGGCGGCGTCGAACCCTCTCATCAAGGCGTCTTCAGTCAGCAAAGTGGCGTGAGGGCCTCCGATAATGACGGGAAGGTCGGAGCGCTTTTTCTTTATGCGGTTGAGCACCAGACATGCCCGGTCGAAGAGCACGGTGCTGGAGCTTATACAAACAAGGTCGGCGTCAACCAGGGCTTCATCGAGGCGTTCGATGGCGTCCACCGCCAGGTCGAAAAATTTAACCGTATCGCCGTGAGCCTTGAGCATGGCGCCGATATGCAAAAGTCCAAGCGGCTCCTGAAGCTGCCCGAAAGTCGGATAATTCCATCGAGGGTAAACCAATATTATGTTCATCTTTTCTCACACCTTTTTTCAATTCTCTGCGCTCTTTGCGCCTCTGCGGTTAAACCGTATCGCCAGCGCTCGGAGAACGGCCTTCAATAAACACGCTCAACGCTAAGGTGAACCAACTCCAGGCAGAGATAGACGCTCTAGCGGCGGCAGTGCTCTACGTGTTTGATGGAGACGGCGTTTCCATTGGGCGCTATGGCGAGGGCAGCCCCGGTGATGTGCAAGTCTTTGACGAGGCGAACGGAGTAATGCTCTCGATCAATTCGAACGGCCAGCTCTCGGTTCCGATTGTACAAATATTCTTTGAGAGCACGGATTATTCGGGAACATCCTACTTTCATCATTTATGGCCCAGGTTATAAGTCACTTTTTGCCGTCGCGTCGCTTGAACGAAAAAGCTCAGCGATGATCCGAGGCTCCCCTCAGTCGCCGTCCTCGTCGTGGTCCTCATCGTGGTCGTCATGACCGCGGTGCTCCCGGTCGCCTCGCCGTTTCCCTCGGCGTTCGTGATCATCCTCGTGCTCTCCTGACCGCTCGCGCTCGGATTCGCCAAGACGGAAGGTCTGGCCGAGCAAGGTGAGCCGTCCGGTCTGCTCATCGTGTCCGCTGAATACGGCCGCCGTCCACCCCGCGGTGAGAATCATGAACACGACACCCGCGATGGCGTGCGAGGAGCGAATTGCCTGTGCCGCCTCCCCGCTCTTCTTGCCGTCGATCATGCTCCGGGCGATGTTCTCCCGGCGGCGGATCGTGTGCAGGACGATGCCCACGCTATGCGCGCCTGCGGCGACGAGCAACGCGTAGGCCATGACCTCGTGCAACTCCTCGAGCGCTTCCCACGATGACATCATCAGTCCAGAAAGAGCCAGGCCGAGCGACAGCGGCAGCATCGCGTAGATCGCATAAGCCGAACCCGGGTTGTGGCCGATGTGTGGTTCGCCGGTGGGCCGGAAGGTCCCAAGCAGGTAGTCGAGCAAGGCCTTCGGGCCGAAAACAAACGATCCAAAGCGTGCGTACCGCGATCCGACCAGGCCCCAGACCAGGCGCAGCAAGACCATGAAGCCAGCGATCAGCCCAAGCAACATGTGGAGTTGAAACACGCTGCTCTCCTCATCAGCGATGAGCGCAACGCCGAGGGCGGCGACAACAGTCCCCGTAAAGAGCCAGTGAAACAACCTCGTCGGAAGATCCCACACCAGGATTCGATTCATGACCGTTCCCCCTGCACGCCATCCGCGCATGTCCGCCGACATTTCCCAAGTGACATGGTCCTCGGCCGCCGGGCGGACGGTTGCGCGGCCTCCAAGGCTACCTGGGCGGCCGAACATTCCGTTTCCGCCTTCAAACCATCCTCGATGCTGGCATCTTCGTCGTGCGCAACGCAATACCGCCCCGGGCTGCCTGTCTGGGCAGACAACTCCGCGATCCGACTGGGCAATCGTGTGCTGTGAGTCTCCTGGCTCACGGCTAGCCGGCGTCCGGGATCGGCTCGAGTCGCCGGATCCGCTCGATGATCTGCCGAAATAGCTCCTGCGGCACTGCGACTTCTGCCAGCTGGAATATGACGTAACGGCCGTATCACCTGCCCCCCTGAGATCGATCCGGCATGTATCTTCGGATTTTGGGTTCGGGTCAGGCTCGGTAATCCCGAGCTTACGGACGACCTCTGCCGTACCGAGCCCCTTCGCCAGCTCGATCTCCGCAGTTCGAAGCTTCCCGATTATCTGTTCTGCCGTGTGGGTGGTCTTCACCGCCGCTACGTCTGGCGGGAGGCGGCGTAGCGGCTGGGCTCCAGCGACGCGGGACATCAGAAGGCGCTACCGGACGAATCTTGATAACGGACAGCTACGGGCTACGGGTTTGACAATGGCCAGGGATCATCGTAATTGCAGGCTTTCACCCTGGCTGCCACCGTCGACGTCACGATTGCCGCTCCTCCAACAAGGAAAGCTCGTGGACGTCACTGTAGCGATAGGTGAACTCGAACAGCTTGCGCTTGAGCGCGCTGGTCGACCAGAAGTAGAGACCGCAGGGTTCGAGAGAGTCGATCAGCCTCATCTTGGTAAGGTTGTCGACGAGACTGTAGTGGACCCGGCTGATGTGGTGCTTAATAGCAAACTCGAGTGAGCCCACGATGACTCGTTCGTACAGGAAGTTGTTGCGGGAGTATTTGCGGTTGAAGCCGCCGAGCACTCCGCCCAAGTGCGAGCCACATACCTGGAAGGTATGAAACCCCGCGATTGTGTCTTCGACGTAGACGAGAACGTGAATGTACTTGTCCGAATGATAGACTTCCGTCGCAAAGATGTTCTCTTCGAAGAACCTTTGACAGGGGTTGTTTACCCGACTGTGCTCGACTGAGCACTCGACGCAGTCTCGGAGCTGGGCGATCTGTGCGGCGGAGACTGGTCCGCGCTTGACGTGGGTCTTGACGGCCTTGCGCTTGCGCCGCAAGTTCTTCTTGAGACTGCGATGCTCCGCGAGGTATTCCGAGATTGCTCGGTACTTGGTGACGTCGAGATACGCTTCCGAGGCCGACGAAAACTTGCGAAAGCCCGCCTCTGCATAAAGGCGGTCATGGCTTGCGGTGTCGACGATCGTGACCATGTCAAAAGTTGGATCGTCCCTGACTGCGGCGAGAAGTGCTTTCATGACCAGCTCGCCCGACCTGAGCTCTCGGTAGAAGAAGGGCCGGGTGAGATTGGCGGTGATGAGGTTGCGAAAGCCGACGCAGACACGAGTACGAGCAAGCGTCGATAGTCCACCTGCCAGCTTGATGATGACGGGGTGTCTTCTCAGCGCGGAATAGGACGAGCGGAGATCGAAGGGGTTCAGCTCGACGAAGAGCCCGATGCCGACCAGGTTGCCGTCGGCAAATGCCTTCAGGTAGAAGAAGTTGACCTGCGGCGTCGATCGCCGCACCCACTCGCCGAACAGGTCCCAGACCGAGGACGACAACGCCTGCTCTTCCAGGTGTTTGGTGAACGCGTGCTTTTCTTGCGCAGTGAGCGAGGTCGATTTTTCGCAGCGCAAGTCTGTCACGAACGGCTCTCCCGCAAGCCCTGCAGTGCAATCAATTTGAATCACACTACTGCGGGCTCCGCAATCCGCGCGGTGTTTCTGTGATGGGCGATGGGGAGTTGACCTGCCCGCTGCCCCGGTCAAATACTCGGAACTTCCCGCCATTGTTTCCAGTTTCCGACCGCAGGTCCGAATGGGGCTACGCGGTACCCCCGGGGCCGTCCTCTCACACGGGAGCCTCAATGGGCGCACTGATGCGGGTCGGGGGCCTCGCCGTTTCAGCCCGAGGGGCAGGCCGGAACTTTCAGCGTGGCTCCGAACAGGGGAAGGCGTCGAGAACGTTCCTCGGGTGCGCTTCACGCCAAGTTTCAACGATCGCAAACGCTGCGGGCCGGCGCAGGCTATCCCTGTGCCTTCCGAGAATCGGGTCCGGCCCGGGATCATTGAGGAATCCGGGGGTCTAGGTCAACCTGACTCCAGCATGACTCCTGCCCTTCTGTCCGCTCTTGCGGCGCTCCGATCGCTGTTCCGCAGCCGAGCCGCACTCCAGGCCGAGGTGTTCGCGCTTCGCCATCAGCTCCTCGTCCTCGAGCGCCAGCTCGCGGGACGGCGAGTCCAGCTTCGCAGCTCCGATCGACTGCTGTGGGTTTGGCTGTCCCGAGTCTGGCCCGGATGGCGTCGAACCCTCGTCCTCGTCCAGCCGGAAACCCTCCTCCGCTGGCACCGGCGGGGTTTCCGCCTCTACTGGCGTTGGAAGAGTCGACCGAAGCGACCCGGCCGGCCCGGAATCTCCGCCGAGGTCCGAGAGCTCATCGTTGAGATGCACCGGGCCAACCGCACCTGGGGTGCGCCGCGCGTCAACGGCGAGCTCCTCAAGCTCGGGATCCCGATCGCCCAGTCGACGGCCTCGAAGTACCTGCCCCGACACCGGAAGCCACCGTCCCAGGGATGGCGCACGATCCTTCGGAATCACCTTCGGGAGACTGTTGCCATCGACTTGGCGGTCGTGCCGACAGTGACCTTCCGGCTGCTCTTCGTGTTCGTGGTGTTGAGCCTGGAACGACGGAAGCTCCTCCACGTCAAGGTGACCGCACACCCAACCGCACAGTGGACCGCGCAGCAGATGGTCGAGGCGTTCCCTTGGGAGACGACCGCCCGGTACGTGCTCCGGGATCACGATCGGATCTACGGGGCGACCTTCCAACGGCGAGTCAAGACGCTCGGCCTCCATGAGGTGCCCACTGCTCCTCGCTCCCCGTGGCAGAACGCCTATGCGGAGCGATTCATTGGCTCCTTACGCCGAGAGTGTCTGGATCACGTGATGGTTTTCCACGAGCGGCAGCTCACCCGAATCCTTTCGGACTACAGGCGGTACTACAACCGCTCCCGTACGCATCTTGCGCTTGAGAAGGATGCGCCGGAACGGCGGACGGTTCACGACCGAGATCTCGGAGAGGCCATCGCGTTCCCCGAGGTCGGGGGGATCCATCATCGATATGAGCGTCGGGCCGCATGAACAGCGTAGGACGGGGTTTTCGTAAGGGACAGGCTCTTTCCCTATCTTTTCCCGGCTCAACCTTGCTTCCTGTCCAGAGGCAGCTTCGGATGAGTATTGTCGAGTTACAAACTCCTCTGCGCGATCGAGCAACGGATTTGCACCTGCGATCAAGCGAAGAACCACCGTAGAGCCTAATCTGAGTACTGCGCCGACGTCGATTGGCCGCAGCAGGAGTGATTCAGAAGAAGCGGTCGCCCGCTTGCGCAAGAGATACAGCCGACGAGGCAAGCAAGGAGGAACACATGAAAGACACGACAGGCAGTCGTGACCAGAAGACGTTCTGCGCGCGACGGGTGATCTGCCACCATGAGGAGAGGATCCAGGCCCCGCCGGTCACCATCTTTCCTCTTCTGTGCCCGATTGAAGAGTACAAGTGGATCGACGAATGGGAGTGCGAGCTTGTGTATTCCGATAGCGGAGTCGTCGAGGACAACTGCATCTTCAGGGAAGAAATATCTTCAGCTCTCTTCGGGTCGTCCGCTCCGGCTACATGGATTACGACGCTGCACGACCCCGACAACGCCCGCAGGCATTTCGTGATCGTCAACGATGAGCTGGTGAGAAAGGCCGAGGTCTCGATCGAGGATTCCGGCGAGGGCGTCTCGACGGTCAAATGGACCACGATCGCCACGACCTTGAACGAGAAGGGAAACGAGCACTTCGAGGATTTGGAGGGCAGGCTGCAGCTCATGTTAAGGTTCATCGCGACGTCGCTGAAGCACTACTGCGAGACAGGACAGATCTTGCCAAGGAGCGAGCTTGCGCCTGCACACTGAGCCTGCTGAACTCGCTGGATCGGCCGGTTGTCTACCATATAGCCGCACGCATATGGCCGAGCTAAGTCGAGGCAAGCTGGATCTGAAATTTCACGCAGGGTTCGAGACCCCGACGGCCCACCGGCAATTCCAGTCACTTACAGCGCAGGGCGTCGGCCGGCGGAGCGGTGTGGGGTCTCCAATGGACCCCACATCGGGTCGGGGGCCTCGCCGGCCTTTTGCCTGAGCGAAGGTTGACGCGGGGAGCGGACTACCACGGGGGGCGGGTCAATCCATGAACTTCTCCGCGCGAAGTACGGCGTAGCCGATCGGTGGGTTCGGTTTATCGGCCCAGACAGCGAGTCGACAGCGCCCGTTCGCCTCGACCTGCTGGACGCGCAGTAGGGAACATTCCGAGAATGGGGCTTGAACTGCCAACGCGCCCGAGGGTATGACGTTGATCATGACGTCGGGATCCCGACGCGCAGATCGGAGCGCGCCCGCAGCCATGTCCTTGAGTTACGACGAACCGGTTTTCAAAGAGATGGCCGCGATCAAGAGCGAAGCCGCGGCGAAGACGGGTCTCAGCGACTTCGGGGATCCCTCTTTCGAGGGGCCGCTCC
>JAOTUO010000221.1 GCA_029863845.1 Myxococcales bacterium | reverse complement strand
CTCGATGCGGTCGAAGACGCTGCCGACGCGCTCTTCGTAGTGTGCGAGGACCGCGCTCTTCGCGAGCACGTCGCCGACCACCTGGAGGCGGCCGATGCTGGCCTGTCCCAGGGCGATCGCGCCCGAAGGGTGCATGCCGTCGCCCCGCTCCGGGTCGATCACGATCTCCGCCACGTCGGTTTCCGGCTCGTCGAAGCGGCCGCTCACGAAGGGGGTCAGCTCGCGGACCAGGGTCGCCTCGTTCGGGGCGTCCACGTCGATGAAGACGACGGCGCCGAAGCGGAAGAGCACGGCGCAGCCGTGGTCGCCGACGCGCAGCGTGAGGGGGCCGTGCGCCAGCGTGTCGCGGCGCTCGAAGTGGCGGACCTCGATCCTCTCGCCGAGGACCCAGGCGCGCGCGCGAATCGTCGCTTTTGCTTCGGGGCTCGCGTCCTGCATCGGTCCCATGCTGGCCCCCGCTCGGGAACCGCGAGCTTCCCGGCTGCGGTCTTCCGCCGCGAAACGGCGGGGCCGGATCGACGGTAGCAAGTCGGGCGCGCAGCAGCGCGTCGGGGTGGCTGTAAGCGGTCCGATCCGCTTTCTTCCGCGAAGAGGGTGTGATGGAGACCAACGGCGAGACGACGGAGACCGCGGCGGGGCCGAAGCGGCTCGGTCGCTTCGAGCGCTGGCTGTCGCTCTGGGTGTTCCTCTGCATGGTCGTGGGGGTCGGCCTGGGGAAGCTCTTCCCCCAGCTCACCGACTGGATTCGCCGCCTCGAGTTCGGCGACGACAGCCACATCAACGTCGCCATCGCGGTCCTGCTGTGGCTGATGATCTACCCGATGATGCTGAAGATCGACCTGGCGAGCGTTCTCGGCGTGCGCCGGAGACCGCGCGGGATCTTCGTCACCCTGTTCGTGAACTGGCTCGTCAAGCCCTTCTCGATGGCCGCGCTGGGCTTCGTCTTCTTCAAGCACGTCTTTCGTCCGTGGATCGGGGACGCGTTGGCGGATCAGTACCTGGCCGGCGTCATCATCCTCGCCGCCGCCCCCTGCACCGCGATGGTCTTCGTGTGGTCGTACCTCACGGACGGCGACCCCGCCTATACGCTCGTGCAGGTGTCCCTCAACGACCTCATCATGCTGGTTCTCTTCGCTCCCCTCGTGACCTTTCTCATCAGCGGGACCAGCAATCTCGTCGTTCCCTTCGACGTGCTGCTCTATGCCGTCGGCATCTTCATCGTGGTGCCCCTGGTGTTCGGCAGCGCGACGCGGACGATCGTGCTGGGGATGCAGGGGAAAGCGTGGTTCGAGCAGCGCTTCCTGCCGACGTTCCAGCCGGTGACGACGCTGGCCCTGCTCGCCACGCTGGTGCTGATCTTCGCCTTCCAGGCCGACAACCTGACGGCCCGCTTCTTTCACGTCGTCCTGATCGCCGTGCCGATCCTGCTCCAGGTCTACTTCAATTCCAGCATCGCCTACGGCCTGATGAAGCTCTTGCACGTGCCCTACAGCGTGGCGGCCCCGGGAGCCCTGATCGGTGCCAGCAACTTCTTCGAGCTGGCCGTGGCGACGGCGATCGCCCTGTACGGGCCGGAGTCCGGCGCAGCCCTGGCGACCGTCGTCGGAGTCCTCGTCGAGGTTCCGGTGATGCTCTCCGTCTGCGCCGCCTGCAACCGCACCCGGCACTGGTTCGACGCGCCGAGCGCCGCGGGCTGACCGGCCGCCGGAGGGGTCTGCCGGCGCCTCCAGCCGCTAACCTGATGCCCGTGCCGCAATGCATCCGCGTGCTTCGCGATCGCGTCCCCGACGGCCCGGCGCGGGACACCGCCGTCTGCCGGGCGCTGCTCGACGCGGTGGCGCGCCGTGAGCAGCCGGAGAGCCTGCGCCTGTGGCGCCCCGACGCGGCGCTCGCCTTCGCCGTCGCCGATCGCACGCGCCCCGGGTTTCCGCGGGCCGTCGCCGCCGCCCACGCGGCCGGCTTCGCGCCCTTCCTGCGTCTCGCCGGCGGCCACGCCGCCGTCTACACCGGAGTCTCGCTCGCCTTCGCCTGGACCCGGCCCCTCGACGATGCGTACGCGGGCCTCGAAGACCGCTTCCGCGAGCTCTCGTCGCTCGTCGCCGGCGCGCTGCGGCGCCTCGGCGTCGACGCGCGCGTCGGCCCGGTTGCGGGCGAGTACTGCCCCGGCGCCCACAGCGTGAACGCCCGCGGCCGCGTCAAGCTGATGGGCGTGGGCCAGCGCGTCGTCCGCGGCGCCGCGCACGTGGGCGGCGTCATCGTCGTGAACGACGCCGCCCGCGCCCGCGAGGTCCTCGTGCCCGTCCACGCCGCCCTGGGCCTCGACTTCGACCCGTCCACCGTGGGCGGCGTCGGAGAGGAGTCGCCCGCGGCCACCTGCGAAGACGTCGCCGGCGCACTTCTCGCCGAGCTGGGCGCGCGCTACGACCTGGCCGAGGCGCAGCTCGAGGCCGCGACGCACGCCCGCGCGCGCGCCCTCGAGCCCCAGTACCGGATCGAGGCCGACGCCGCCGCGCCGCGCTCACCGGACCCGCGGCCAGCCGGGATCGCGGACGAATCCCGACCCTGAAGCGACCGCGCTGTACAATGAGACCGGCAGAAGATGCGTTACGAAGGTCAGATCTACCGGCCCCCCAGCGAAGCCGGCTCCTACATCCTCCAGGCCACTGTGGGCTGCTCGTGGAACCACTGCACCTACTGCGACATGTACCGCGCCAAGCAGTTCCGGGTGCGGGACCGCGACGACACGCTGACGGACATCCGGGTGGCCGGGCTGACCTACGGCAGCGACGTCGAGAAGGTGTTCGTGGCCGACGGCGACGCCCTGGTGATGGACCTCGACCACTGGGAGGTGATTCTCTCGGCGTGCCGGGACGCCTTCCCCGGGCTGCGCCGCGTCAGCGCGTACGCCACGGCGATGAACCTCGTGGCCAAGCCCGTCGAGGAGCTCGAGCGCCTACGCGAGCAGGGCCTGTCCCTGTTGTACATCGGCCCCGAGACCGGCGACGACGTGACGTTCAAGCGCATCGCCAAGGGCGCCGACTTCGAGGCGCACGTCGAGGCGTCGCGGCGGGCGCGCGCCGCGGGCATCGAGGTTTCGGCCATCTTCCTGCTGGGTGCCGGCGGCACCGAGCGAACGCAGGAGCACGCCGAGGGCTCGGCGAAGCTCGTCACGGCGATGGATCCCGCCTTCGTGTCCCTGCTCACGTTGACGGTCGTTCCCGGAACGCCGATCGCCCGGATGCAGGAGCACGGCCGGTTCGAACTGCCGACCGTGACGCGCATGCTCGAGGAGCTTCGCACCATCGTGGCGCTCGCCGAGCCGACCGACGCCGTCTTCCGCACCAACCACGCGTCCAACTATCTCGTGCTCGGCGGCAACCTCCCGCGCGACCGCGACCGCATCCTCGCCGTCGTGGACCGGGCGCTCGCCGGCGGCATCCCGCTGAAGCCGGAGTGGGCGCGGCGCCTCTGACAGCGCCCCAAGCGTCCGGAGGAGCGGCCTCCTGGCCGCCCATCCGCACGACGCCGGCCGCTTCCGCCGGGTGCCTCAGCCGCCCGCGAAGGCGCGCAGCTTCTCCTTGCCGTCGCCCACCAGCGGGAGCCCGTGCGCGAGGATCAGCGTGTCCCACTCCAGGTCGCAGAGTCTGCGGTAGGCCTCACGCAGGCCGCGCTTCACCGCCTCCACCTGCGCGGGCTCGTCGGCGATCAGCGAGTCGGGTACGAATGCGAGGGGCCCGTCGCCGCGCGCCTCCTCGCCGATTCGAACGACGCCGTCGGCAATGGCCAGGCAGGCGCCCCCTCCGGCCAGATCGAAGCGGAGGGCGGTCTCGTCGGGGCAGAGCGCGCCCACGTCGTGCGACTCGATGCCGCCCGGAAGCACCTCGCCCGCGCGGAATCCGCGCACCCGCTCGCGGCCCGCCTCGCCGTCGAGTTCGTGCAGCCCGAGCTCGTTGCACCACATGGGGCAGTCGAAGGCGTCCCCGATCTCGCTGCAATGTCGCCAGTGATGGCGGTTGGTGAGGATCACCTGCTCGGGCGGACCGACCTCGCGCAGCCAGTCGAGCCCGCCGGTCGGGAGCAAAGGATCGAGCAGGACCCGGGCGTCCGCGAGCCAGTAGCTGCTCACCTCGATCCGGATCTTCGGGTGGGCGGCGGTCCAGTGGAACAGGCCGGGCCGGATCTCGCGCGGCTCCATGGCCTCACGCTACCGCCGGGCGGCGCCCTGAGCGAGGGGGTCGTTCAGACCTCGAGCCCCACGGCGCGCATCAGCGCCAGGGCGTTGCTCTTCGTGACCACGCCCGGCTGCATGCGGTAGTCGAAGGCGATCTCTCCGTCCTCCAGGTGGTCCTGGAAGTGGACGTTGGCGGCAGCGGGGGCGAGATCGTCCGCCACCCGGGCCAGCGCGAGGTCGTGTGTCGTCACCACGCCGATGGCGCCGCGCTCCACCAGCCCGCGCACCACGGCCGCCGCCCCGACGCCGCGGTCGTGGGAGTTCGTGCCGTGCAAAATCTCGTCCAGCAGGAAGAGCGCCGGGGGCGCGCCCTCGCTCAGCACCACGATCTGGCGCAGGCGCTCGATCTCGGCGTAGAAGCGCGACTTGTGTTCCTGTAGCGAATCCCGGCTGCGCAGCGACGCGCCGACGGCCAGCGGCGACAGCACCAGCGCTTCCGCACAGACCGGCGCGCCCGCCAGCGCCAGCACCGTGTTGACGCCAAGCGTGCGCAGCAGCGTGCTCTTGCCGGACATGTTGGACCCGCTCACCATCAGCACCCGGAGGTCCCCCCCCAGCTCGACGTCGTTGCCCACCCGCTCCTCGGCGGGGATGAGCGGGTGCCCCAGATCCTTGCCGGCGAAGCGCGGCCCCTCGGCGACGATCTCCGGAAACGGATGATCCGCGTGCTCGTACGCGAAGCCGGCCAGGGAGCCCAGGGCCTCGAGCTCGCCGACGGCATCGATCCAGTCGCCGAGTGCCGTGCCGCAGCTCGCGCGCCAGGCTTCGATCGCGAGGGAGAGCTGGGTGGTCCACAGCAGCAGGGCCGCCAACGGCATGAAGAGCTGGTTGCGGCGGGCGTCGAGCAGGTCGATCCGACGGCGGAGCCGGGCGACGCGGCGCGACGGAGGCACGCCGCCGGTCGCGAGCCGGCCCTGGAGCCGCACCAGCAGCGGCGCCGTGAAAACCTCGGCCTCCAGCCGCGCCAGGAGCTCGGAGAACAGCACTAGGCCCCGCGCGGGCGCGTCCGACTCACGGACCACCTGCCGCACGCGGGTCCGGACGCGAGACGCGAACACCATCTGGACGAGGGCCATCAGCGCGAACGCGCCCGGGCCGACGTCGGTCGCTGCCCAGAGCACGAGCAAGCCCGCGGTGAGCGCCGCGAGTGCGGCGGCCGCGATGCGTAGGCCTGGCGACACCAGGATCGGTGGCGCCGCTCCCCACTTGCGCAGCGCGTCGGGATCCATCCCGGCGCGCACGTCCGTTCCAATGAGGGCCAGATCCTCGCGCAGGTCGATTCGCCCGCGGAGCTCTTCGACGGCTGCCTGTCGCTCGCAGACCTCGTGGGGATCGGCGGGCCGGCACAGCCAGGCGGCCAGCGCGTCCTCGCCCGCAACGGTTCGCGCCTCGCAGAGCAGCTCGAAGAGACCACCGCGACCGAACAGATCCAGGTCCTCGGCGTACGGATGGGCGCCGTCCCGGAAGCGCTCCCCGGAGTTCCCCTGTCCGATCCAGCGGTCCTCCAAGCGCGCGATCCCGCGCGCGTAGAACGCGATGGCGCGCTCCGCTCGTTCCCGCGACCGGATCAGGCGGTCGTGCACCACCACCAGCACCACGAAGACGCCGGCGGGAAGGCCCAGCCAACCGGCGGGAATCCGCGCCGCCCCGAAGACGAACCACGCCACCACGACCCCGGCCACGAACACGCCGAGCCTCAGGTTCGACGCGATCGAGCCGAGCCGAGCCCAGCGCGCCGCCGCCGCCGCCCACCCCTCCCGCCGCCGCGAGTACTCGGCGTGAGCGTCACCGGCTGTCGCATCGCCCCCCGAACGACCGCGATCACCCCCCATCACCTCAAAGGGTACGGCCGTCCCCCGCCGCCCGCACTTCGCGCGATGTCGTCCCGAATCCGGCGCCCCACTTCGCTGACGTGGACGGGTACGATCGATGTTGCGGCCGGACCGAATCAGAGCGGGTGGCGTGAGCGCTCGTCAAGTGGGCTTCTCAGTGGAAGCCATCGAAGGCGTGATCGTTCGCCGCGGGGAAGTCGCTGGAATCTTCGCGTACCCGCCTTGCCGTGACCGTATCCGTCACACCCCTCTGCGAAGCTCCTCTGTGCGCACCCCAAGGTCCCGGGGAGTCTCGCCGATGCGTGCCCGCGCTCTCGCGCGACGGACGGCTTGGCCGCGGCCGGCCGCCGTGCACCGGCTCTCGCCCGCCGCCCTCGTCTTCCTCCGCGGCCGTGATGCGGACGCCCGCCTGCGCGAGCTCGCCGCGGCACGCGTGGCGGCGCGGCCGCTGCTGGGCGCGCTCGGAGTGGCGCTCATCGGGCGGCGCGTCTACGAGGCGCTCGGCTATCGCTCGCTCGGCGACTACGGGCGCGAGCGGCTCGGGGTGGGCGCGCGCAGTATCCGCGAGTGGGCGCGCGTGTGGCGGCGGCTTTGCGAGCTGCCCGTGCTGCGTCGCGCTGTGCTCGCGGGCGAGATCGGCTGGGCGGTGGCGCGGCGGGTGGTGGGCCTGGTCACGGCGGAGACGCAGGAGGTGTGTCTCGCGGCGGTGCGCGGCCGGACGCTGCGCGCCGTGAACGCGATCGTTGCGGCGGTGCGCCGGGCCGAGGAGCAGGTGGCCGCCGAGCCCGGGACGCCTGCATTGGCGGAAGAGGCGGAAGCAGACCGGGTCCTCGTGCGCTTTGCCTGCACGCCCCGCGAGGCGGATCTCTGGCGCGCGGCGCTGGAGCTCGCGCGGCGCGTGGCGGGCGAGGAACTCGCCATCTGGGAGTGCGCGGAGCGAGTCGCG
>JAOTUO010000013.1 GCA_029863845.1 Myxococcales bacterium | reverse complement strand
GGGCCGGAGACCCCCGGCTCACGACCGCCCTGCAATCGTCCGATAGCGTTCTAAGACCGATGTCGGACCGGATCCTCATCATCGATGACGACGAGGCGCTGCGGGACAGCCTCCAGCTGGTCCTGTGCGCCGAGGGCTACGAGGTCGCGGCGGCCTCCGAAGGTCGACAGGCCCTGGGACTGGCAGAGGACGGCGTCTTCGACGCCATCCTCTGTGATCTCCGGATGCCGGGAATCGACGGCCTCGAGCTCCTCCCCGAGCTGGTCCAGCGCCTGCCGGGCACGACGATCATCCTGATGTCGGCCTACGGCAATGCGGACCTGGCGATCGAAGCGATGCAGCGGGGCGCCTACGACTACCTGGCCAAGCCCTTCCAGCCCGCGGAAGTCCTGCTGACCCTGCGCAAGGCCCGGGAGCGCGAGCGGCTGCGGCGTACCAATCAGCTGCTGCGGCGGGACGTTCAGCGGGTCGTGGGCGAGCGTCCGATCGTGGCGGCCTCCCCGGCCATGATCGAGCTGCTCGAGATGATGGAGCGCGTCGCGGCCTTCAAGTCGACCGTGCTGATCACGGGCGAGAGCGGGACGGGCAAGGAGGTGCTCGCTCGCGCCATCCACGCCCAGTCGCCGCGGCGGAACGAGGCGTTCGTGGGCGTGAACTGCGGCGCCATCCCCGAGACACTCCTGGAGAGCGAGCTCTTCGGGCACGCCCGGGGCGCCTTCACGGGGGCGGATCGGGCGCGCCGGGGGCTGTTCGCCGAAGCCGACGGCGGGACGCTCTTTCTCGACGAGATCGGCGAGCTGCCCACGCCGCTCCAGGTCAAGCTGCTGCGCGTCTTGCAGGAGGAGGAGGTGCGCCCGCTCGGCGAGTCCAAGGCTCGGCCCGTGAACGTGCGCGTGATCGCAGCGACCGCGCGGGATCTGGACGCCGAGGTGGAGGCCGGACGCTTTCGCGACGATCTCTTCTATCGCCTCAATGTCGTGCGCTTGTCCGTGCCGCCACTGCGGGAGCGCCCGAAGGACATCTCGTTGCTCGTCGATCACTTCTTCGCCCACTTCCGAGACACCCTGGGCAAACCGTTGCACTCGGTCTCGGACGATGCCCTGGAGCGACTGGTGGCCTACCCCTGGCCGGGAAACATCCGCGAGCTCGAGAACGTGGTCGAGCGGGCGGTGATCCTCGCCAGCGGAGACCGGATCACGCTGCGAGAGCTGCCCGAAAATGTCGTCCGCATCGACGAGCAGGTCCGCGCCGGGGCCTCTTCGGACCTCGGCCTCAAGCGCGCCCGCCGCTCGCTCGAGGCGGAACTGATCCGCCGCGCGCTGCGCGCCACCGGGGGCAATCGCACCCGGGCCGCGCGGCTGCTGGAGATCAGCCACCGCGCGCTCCTCTACAAGCTCAAGGAATACGGAATCCGGGACTAGGGCGCCGGTGCCGCTGGCGGGGTGTCGCCCACGACCAGCCGGAAGTGCTGGCTGGTCCGGCCGCCCACCGGGTCCTCGACCACCACCTCGACGGCGTGCTCGCCAGCCTGGTCGGCGCGCGGCCTCCACTCGACCGCTCCCGCGCCGGACACCATCTTCATGCCGTCCGGTGCAGAGGCCAGCCGGTAGCGCAGCGGGCGGTCACCGTCGGGATCCTCGGCGCGGATCCGGAAGCGAAAGACGCCGTCCGCTCCGGCCGCCCCCGGCTCCGAGACGATCACCGGCGCGGCATTCGCGAGGGTGATCTCACGGCTCTCGAATGCGTCGCTCTGTCCATCGCCGTCGGTCGCGACCACCCGAACCCGAATCCGATCGTCGCGTCGCAGGCCCGCCGTCGACAAGAGGGGGCCCGTCTGATCGACCGTGCTGCCGTTGACCCACCAGAGGTAGCGGTAGGCGATCGGATCGCCGTCTGCGTCTCGGCCCTCGGGCTCGACTTTCAACTCGCGGCCAGCCGTGATCTCGCCCTCGGGCTCGATCCGGATCCCCCTCACCTCCGGCACGCTGTTGTCCACGACCGTGGTGATCCGGAACGGCGCACTCTGGGCGCGGCCGTCGCTCGCGGTGACGATCAGCTCGATGGCGTCGCCCTTCCGAACGCGCAGGCTCGTGAACGTCGAGCCGCGCGCAGCGACGCCGCCCGCACGCCACTCGTAGCGGTAGCTGAGGGAATCTCCGTCTGGATCCGACGCTTCGACCACGGCCGTCACGGACTGACCCGCACGCAGCCTGTCGGGCTCGATGCGCACGGATTCGACACGCGGCGCCCGGTTTCCGACTCGCGACGGGCGGGTCGAGATCGCGTCGCGGTTCCCCGATGGCTGCATGCTCGGTCCGCTCGCCAGGCCCAGCGGATCCTCGTCTCCGCATGCCGAACTTCCCGCAATCAGCGCCAGTGCGACCGCCGCCCAACGTCCGGTCTGCCTCACCATCCCCTCCTCGTTTCGGGCCCGCGCTCGTGCCGGGCCCGGCGCCTCCTGCCGGACGCCGCGCCCTAGAAGACCTGCCTCCAGTAGATGATGTCGGGCAACCCCGAATCGCGGAACGGCGCGTCGATTGTGATCACCTGCCCGCTGGACGTCTTGATGTAGATCTTGTCGTCCGCCGGGTCGCGAGACATGGTCACGTCCGGACTGCTCGGGAGTCCCCCGCCGATCGCGGTGCGGCGGTCCTCCTGCGGGTCGGGAGCCGTATTCGGGTCGCCGAAGTAGCCCAGGCTCGAGTCCAGCTCGAACACGTAGAGGAACGCCTGACCGGCGGACGTCGCGCACACGTCGGCGCCCGCCTGGGGCGTGTAGCTCGCCACGATCACCTGCCCCCCGAAGATGGCCACGTCGGTGACGAACTTCTCGCCGTCGGCCACCTTGAAGAAGAAGCCGGGGTCGCTCGGGACCGGGTCGCTCGCGAGGTTGGTGACGTCGGAGCCGCTGATGTCGGACTCCGTCAGCACGGAGCTGAAGGCCGAGGCGCCGGTCGGGTTGAGGTCCCTCAGCACGTAGAAGCGATTCTCGTCGTCCTCGGTCGGGTCCCCCTCGTAGCCCAGGTCCTCGCGTTCACCGGTGCCGAAGGCCAGTGTCAGCTTCCGGTGCACGAAGCCGGCCGCCGGCGGGAAGAAGAAGCTCCGGAAGTGGTCGCCCCCAGCCAGGGTGACCGGATCCGTGCGGAAGAAGACCCCCGCCGGAAAGTTGTCGATGAGCGTGTCGGCGTCGGCACCGTCCGCCCCCACGGCGCGGATGTCCCACTTCCAGAGCTGGCCGCCGAGATCGCCCACGTACACGACGTCGGAGAAGCCGTCGAAATCGAGATCCAGAACGGCAGGCGTGCTGGCGATCGAGTACTTCATCTCGGCCGGGCCGTCCGTTCCCGAAGCGTCGAACTCGACGCTGGCGAGGAGTTCTCCGGTGTCCAGGGCCACCATGAAGATCGCCTTGCTGCGATCGCTCCAGCTCGCACTGGCGGGGTCGTCGACGTAGGTGACGTTGTTCGGGTTGCCGTCCGCCTCGTAGCCGCCGCCGAAGATCGCAACCCACCGCTCGATGCAGTCGCCGTCCCCGTCGTCGTGTCCGCAGTGGTCGCCGTAGCCGCTGCTCGCGCTCTGCTTGATGCGCGTCAGTACCGGCGTGGACCACGTGTTGCCCAGATCGGCGTGCGTGAACTCCCACAGGAGCTTCGGGTACGGGCCGTGCGGGTCGCCGTCCCCCGCGTCGGGGTTCGTGACGTCCAGGCCGAGGTAGCCGCGGCCTCCGTCGCGCAGGCCGGTGACCAGCACGGTGGTCCACTCGGTTGCGGGAGGCAGGATCCCACTTCCGTCCCCGAGCCACGCGTCGGCCGCCACCGAATTCCCGTCCACGAAATCGGTGGTTCGGGGAACGTTGCGCGGCATCAGCTTGACGACATCCAGCAGGATCCCGGGGACGTACCCGAAGAGCTCCGCCCCCGAACCGTCGTCGTACCAGCCGGCTTCGACCTCGGGAGTGCTCAGATTGTCGCCCGCGTGGTGCGTCGCCACATCGAAGGCGTGCAGCAGCCCGTCGTTGGCACCCACGTAGCTCACGTAGTCGCGGTCCTTGTAGGCGGTCCAGAAGGCCTGATAGCCCGGCTCGTGGAGCAGCAACCGCGACGGGCCGGCCACGACGAGGGGCGTCGAGTGGAAGATGTCTCCGAGCACGATGCTCCGCATGTCGGTCCGGCTCGAGTCCCCGTCTTGGTCGAACCCGTCCTTACCGTGCACGTAGTCGATGATCGCGGTGCGGAGTTCGGCGAGCGTATCGACCCCCGATCCCGGGTAGTTCGGATAGAGCGGAGCATCCGCCAGGACGATGTCGAGCTCCGCAGCCGTGATATCCGTGACGTTTGCCGCCTCGAACACCGCCCGCGCCCCGGCGACGGTCGTGTAGATAGACCGCGATGTATCGGTCTGGAGCACCTCTCCCGCATCCCACAACGGGTTGTGCGGCTCGACGAACTGGCTCGTCGACGGATCGACTGCGGGGTTTCCGCTCGCGTCCACGATCGCACCGCCGGGGGCGATCGGATAGGCCTCGAGGTGCCCCGCCCAGACGGGCTCGTCGACCGACGGTTCGAAGAAGGCGTTGTAGAAGATGGCGCCGGTTCCCGATTGACTCGTGATCACCACGGAGGACGAGAACGACGCCAGACTCTCGAAGATGACGAGGACGGCGTTGCTCAGCGCATTCGCGAGCTCGGTCGCATTGTTGGCGGTGCGGTATTGCCCTCCGCCCTTCGCCGCGGCGGCCTCGAGCAGGGGATCATCGATATCGAAGCCGACCGTGTGGACCATGACGTTCTGCAAACCGTCCAGGGGCGAGAGGTCGGCGCGGTAGAGCGCGTAGGCCACATCGTCGAGCCAGGTCAGGCTGTCTCCCCCCTCCACCTCGCCGGGGTCGCTATCGCCGTCTGCGTCTCCGATCGTCGGCCAGAAGGTTTCGACACCGGCGACATTGAACCATTGCATGTCGCCGTCGCTTTCCAGTCCGTCGGAGATGATGATGAGAAAGGTCGCCCGGCAGGCGACGTCGATCGGGTTGCCTGCCAGCGTCTCGCCCGCCTTATCGCCCCAGACCGGCAAGCTGCCCCAGCCATCCGACCCCGCCGCGTAGCGACCGGCGTCGACCGAAGCTCTCGCTATCACGGTCCCGACCGACGTGCTCCCCTGACCGGCGATTCCGTCGAGCATCGCCTGCGTGTTGTCGTCCGCGATCGGGACCAGCAGCTCGCCGCCTCTCGTTCCGTTTCCCGAGAAGATGAAGAGGCCGAATCGAGCGTTCTCCTCGTAGCCTCCCGATCCGTCGGGGGGGTTCACGGTCTGCACCAGGGCGGTCAGCGTAGCCCTCGCAATGTCGTCCTTGTCGTCGCCGCCCGGATCGGCGGCCGTCGGGTTTCTCATCGACCCGGAGCTGTCCAGCACGATCAGGATGTTCGGGGCGACCGCACTGCCCGTGGTGCTGAAGAGGGCCACGTCGCCGCTCTGCGCCGCAGCCTCCTGGCCGGTCAGGAGGATCGAGACGATCAGGCAGGCCAGGAAACCCGCGATCGTGAGGGGCTTCTCGATTCGCATGGTCAACCTCCGGAGTTGGCCGACAGCCGCCCGAGCTTGGCCTCGAGCTCGACCGTGGTGGCATTCGGTGACGTGGCAGTGACGTTCGTGAGAAAGATCTCGTTGACGTAGCCCGAGCCGACGTTGATCGAGAAGCCCTCCGGCGGCGGTCCCAGTCCGAGCCGCGGGATCGGCTGCGGCGTCGCATCCGTGCGGGTCCGGCTCTGCACGATCCGGCCGCCGCCGAGATCGAGGTCGAAGGGGACCTGGTCGGGCGGCTCTGCGGCGAGGCGCCGGAGCGCGACCTGGATTCCCGCGTCGGCGCCGTGGAAGGTTCGCTTGTTCACGCGGCTGGTCGCCGACGCCGTCGCCTCCTGCCCCGAGTGCCCGATGGCGGCGATGGCGACTGCGCCGATCAACAGCAGCACGAATACGGTCACGAGCAGCGCGATGCCCGTTTCTTCACGGTGGCCGACTGCGGTTCGAGCGGTCATGGGTCTCCTCACAACAGGTTCCGCGCCGCCACGCTCGCCGTGAAACGCCGACGCCGAAAGCCATCGGCGGCGCCGGCGGCGTGGTTGCCAGCGACCGGCATCCCCGAGCCGCGAAATTCGGGATCTTCGCCCCGCGTCCGCGTGATCACCGAGAGCCGGAGCCCTCGGATCAGCGACGGGTCCGACGCCGTCATGTCGTGGATCGGGAACTCCGTGTTGCTGATGACCCCGTCGTCGTCGACGTCGATCGCGTACTCGACCTGCAGGTTCTCCACCTGCGTTGAGAGCAGGATCGCGTTGCGCAAGAGGCCGGAGCCCGTCAGCTCGTAGATCACCGCTGGCGCGGCCCGACCCGACGACGTGGCGACCGAGAAGCCGGCCGGCGTGGCGGGGACGAAGGTGACGACGTTCCCCGTCACGTCCGTGATGCGCGCGCAGTGGGTATCCCCTCCATCCGAAAAGATGATTCCCGCGTTGTCTGCGAAGTCGTCGTCTCCATCGCCGTCGACGTCCATCGTCGAGGGAACGAGTTCGACGGTGGTTGCAGCGGCGACCACCGGCGCAAACAGGTTGGCCCCGTCGAAGGGGACGAGCGCCGCGAGGAGGTTCGCTTCGTTGATCACGCTCGGGTCGCTCACGCAAAGGACGTCCGGGCCACTGCTCCCGCCGTCCCTGCCCGCGATGCCGGTGATGGGCGGCATCAGCAGGCCGGCCGTGCGAACGTCCGCCAGCACCATCTCCGCCACCAGCCGCGCGTCCTGCTGGACCTCGAGCACGCGTTCCTGCCCCAAGTAGGTCTTGTGCTGCGTGGTGAAGACCATCAGGGCCGACGTGGTGACGACCGCCATGATGGCCACTGCGACGAGGAGCTCGATCATCGTGAAGCCCTGGCTGAGGGATTGGTGTCGCATCAGATTGTCGCCTTCAGCGTTCGGAGGCCGACCGTTCGCGTGATTCCCAGGCGGTCTGCGTAGTCGACCTCGATCGTGATCGTCATCATTCCGTCTTCCGGGGTGTCGTCCTGGATCCGCCAGCGCCGGATGAACTGGGTGGTGTCGTCGTCTCCGGTATCGGGATCGATCGGATTCAAGGCGTCGTCGGCGAAGTTGTCGTCGGGGACCATGGCCAGGACGTCCGCGGGCGGCATCAATCGCATGATTTCGACCTGCTCCTCCGCCAGATACATGGCGTGGGTCGCCGCACGCGAGTTCGTCGAAAACTTGAGCGCGGTGAGCAGCGAAGCCGCCACGGCGAGAACGCCGACCGACAGGATTCCCAGTGCGATCACCGTCTCCAGCAGTGTGAAGGCCGCCGCGCGCCGGGCGGCCGGGGACAGCGCCCGGACTCGCGCACCGGCCGAGTGCTCTTCTCTGTAGAACGACGTCAGTTCGTCCATTGCCCCCCCCCGTTGTCCCACGCGTGGGTGCGGATCCCGCCGAGGGCCGTGAGCACGACGGCGTAATCCCGGCGGCCGCTGCTGAGGTAGATGGCCCCGGCCCCGCTTCCGGTGCCCCCCAACGTGCAGTCGGCTTTGAACGAGATCGGCACTCCGTCCGGGCGGAACAGGACCCAGGTCGCTGGATTGCCGCTGGGGTCGGTGAAGCTCGAGCCCGTTGCAATCGAGCCGGCCCCGAAGTCGGTCGGGACCCTGGCCGAGGCCTTCGCAACGCCCCAGGCGACGCCGGGCTCGGCTCGGCCGATGCCGACCGTCTCGCCGGCGTCGATCGTGCAATTCTGATTGGGCCCTCCGGGGCGATCGTCGTTGACGATGGCCAGCGGAACGGCGATTCCGTCACCGTCGAGGAGGAGATTGCCCTGGGCGTCCAGCTGGAAGAAGACGATGTGGTGGTTGCCGGTCCGAATCGCCTCGCTCCGGCCCGCGGAAAGGGCGTTCGCCATCGCTCGACTCGCCGACTTCGCCCGCTGGTTGGTGCTCCAGTCGTCCATGGCCGGACCCGCCATCGCGACGAGGACGGCCGCAATGGCGACCACCACCATCATCTCGATCAGCGTGAATCCATTGCGGCTTCGCCGAAGCACTTCGTCGACCTCCTCGCGCAACGCGTGGCGCCCGGAGCTATCGCAAGAGCCATGCCATTTCCGATTTTTCGGCTAACTCACCGCCGCTCTTGAGGATCTCCAGGAGACGGGCACGCGCGGCGGTCCGCCTTCTACGCAGCCGGTTGCGCGCGGTATGCAACGGTTTGCGCAGTCGCCTCCGCACCTTTCTGCTGCCGAACTCGTGATTCCGCCAGATCCCGCCGCGGGCCGCAGCGCCGGTCGTTGCCGGAAGCGTCGTTGGAGCAGCGATCAAGATCGCCCCGCGATCGGTCGATGGCGAGGAAGGCGGGGAGAAGCCAGCCACGGAGGCATCGATGAGTGGCCCTCTCGACCCACGGAATCGCAGCGTCTGGCTGACCGCGCTCGCGCTGCTCGCCGTCGCGTCGCTCGCTGTCACGCTGGT
Source organism: Myxococcales bacterium (assembly GCA_029863845.1). Lineage (GTDB taxonomy): Bacteria > Myxococcota_A > UBA9160 > UBA9160 > SMWR01 > JACZXC01. Next base: position 19,598 of record JAOTUO010000013.1, on the reverse strand, counting down.
GTACGCACACCGCGCGAGTGGTGGAGCTGACGCGAGCAACGCCCCTTTCGTTCCCGCAGCAGAGCTCTCGTGCGAAGCCGGACGCCCCAACGCCACGGTAGACATGAACCGCGCGCTCGAGTTCGCCCGGCGGCGGGCCGCAGCGAGACCGCCCGGGGACGGCGCGATCGTGGTGCTCAACACCCGCGGCTACAACTACGGAGTGGCCCCAACACCCGATCCCGGGAGCGCGCCCGTCGACGCCACAGTGGGGCGCTAGCTCGCTCGGTGACTCACGGGCCGGCCGCGCAAACGGCGTCCGCCTGCATGGGTTCCGCCTCGCTCAGGGCCCGCCTCGGGTCGTAGGCCGCGCGGAATCTTCGCGCACGGCGGGAAGCCGGAGAGCGAAGGCGGCACCTTGCACGCCGGGCGCGTGCGCCAGCTCGAGGCTCCCTGCGAACTCTTCCGCGAGCCGCTGCGCGTTCGAGAGGCCGAGGCCCGTGCCCTCCCCCGGCGGCTTCGTGCTGAAGAAGGGGTCGAAGATGCGCTCGCGATCCCCCTCCGGGATCCCAGGCCCGTTGTCGGCCACGAGGCACTCTACCGCGTCGAACCGGCCGCGCCCCGCCGCGGCGTTGCGATCCTCGCCCTCACGGACGCAGTGGGCCACCGGCGCGATCCTCACCCGGATCGTCGGATCCGGAATCTGGCAGAGAGCATCCGCAGCGTTGAGGAGGAGGTTGAGGAGAATCTGCGCCACCCCGTTCGGATCCGCCCACGCCGCCGGTGGCTCGCCCTGGCTCACGACGTCGATCGCAATCTTCGCGTAGCGCCGCTGCGCCTGCAGCAGAGACGCCGTCTGCCGGCAGAGCGCACTCAAATCCACCGGTCCGCAAGCGCCGCGTGCCGGCCGCGAGAAGTCGAGAAGCTGGCGCAGGATGGCGCGCACCCGCTCTCCCTCGCGCAGGGCGCGGTCGAGATGGCCGCGGCTCTCCTCGCCCAGACCGGCGTCGCGCTTGGCGAGGTCCACGAACGCGAGCATCGCTCCCATGGGGTTGCCGACCTCGTGAGCCACGCCGGCCGCCAGGCGCCCCACGGCCGCGAGCCGGGCCGCGCGATCCAATCCGGCGCGCGCTTCTCGCAAGCTCCGGTTGCGCTCGCGCAGGTCGGACACGGCCTTCACGAGATCCCGGGTCCTCCCTTCCAGCGCGTCGGTCATCTCGTTGAACGCCGTCGCGACTTCCACGGTCTCCCGGACCCCGCCGACCGGCGCGCGGGTGTCCTGGGCGCCGTCGGCGATCGCGCGGGCTGCGGCAGCGACGCGCTGCAGCGGCATCACGAGCCGGCGCCGCAGCAGGTACGCGCCGAACGCCGTGAACACCGCCACCTCGGCCACCACGAGTGCAACGATCAGCCCCGGTGCTACGGCTGGAGGCAGCCACGCGACGGCGACGCGTCCGGCTCCGACCGGCGCGGCGAAGCGGGTGGCGCTCCAGGGCGGCCCCGTACGCAGCAGCGGCACCCCCTGCTCGCGCGCTGTTTTCGCGAGCCCCAGCGAGTCGGCGTCCACCGGCGTCGCGTGCAGTCCCCGCGGTCGCAGGCGCCCGTCGGCCGCGACGATCCACCAGCGCGTGCCCGGCGGGCTCGGCGGCACGGTGGCGAGCGGCGAGTGCGCAGACTCGGTCAGCGCGTGAATCGTGAGCCCGCGAAGCTGGTGCACGTGGGCTGCGTGGGTGCGTACCCAGGCCCCGCCGAGCACCGCGGTCGCCGTCACCATGACGACCAGGAGGCTCAACAGGACCTCGGTCTGCAGGCCGCGCGGCCGCGCCACGGAGTCCCTAGGAATCGCCGGTGTTGGAATCGTCGAGGCCCAGCTTCTCCAGCCGGTAGCGAAACGAGCGGAAGGAGATTCCCAGGAGCTGGGCGGCGCGCTTCTTCACCCCTCCGGCCGGCCCGAGCGCCTCGAGCAGCAGGCCCCGCTCGTACTCGGCCATGAGCTCCTCGAGGTTCACGCCCCCGGCCGAGATGCGCGGTGCCGGCGACGCCTCCACCGGATTCAGCACCGCCGGGGGGAGCGACTCCAGCTCGATCGTCGGCCCGCGCGACAGCGCGACGGCCCGTTCGATCACGTTCTCGAGCTCCCGGACGTTGCCGGGGAAGCGGTGCTCGGCGAGCCTCGCCAGCGCCTCCTCGCTCACGCCCTCGACGGGCTTGTCGAGATCCCGGGAGTACTTGTCGATGAAGTGCGCGACCAGCAGCGGAATGTCGTCGCGACGCTCGCGCAATGGCGGCATCGGGATCTCGATGACGTTCAGGCGGTAGTAGAGATCCTCGCGAAAGCGGCCCGCCGCGATCTCCTCATCGAGCCGCCGATTCGTGGCTGTGATGATTCGAACGTCCACGCGGCGGTCGCTGTTGCCCCCCACCCGACGAATCGATTTGTCCTGGATCACGCGCAGCAGCTTCACCTGCAGCGACGGCGGCAGGTCCCCGACCTCGTCCAGGAAGAGCGTGCCCCCGTCGGCGCTCTCGAAGAGGCCCGCCTTGTTCTGCACGGCCCCGGTGAACGATCCCTTGACGTGTCCGAAGAGCTCGGACTCGAGCAGGTTCTCCGGAATCGCGGCGCAGTTCACGGGGACGAAGGGGAGGTTCCGGCGATCCCCGCTGTTGTGAATGGCCCGGGCGACCACCTCCTTGCCGGTGCCGCTCTCTCCGCTCAGAAGGACATTCGCCTTCGTGTCCGCCACCTGGGTGAGGATCTCGAAGATCCGCTGCATCGCCGGGCTGCTTCCGATGATCGATCGATCGCGGTCGCGGCTGCGGAGTTCGGTGCGGAGTCGCCGATTCTCGCTGGACAGGAGCTTCTTCTCGAGCGCCTTCTCCACGACGATCCGCACTTCTTCCACCTTGAACGGCTTCGTGATGTAGTCGTAGGCACCTTCCTTGATGGCCGCGATCGCGGTCTCGGTGCTGGCGAAGGCGGTCATCATGATCACCACCGTCTCCGGGGACGTCTCGACGATGGCGTGCAGGAGATCGATGCCGCTGCCGCCCGGCATCCGGATGTCGGTGACGACGACGTCGAAATCGTTGCCTTCGACGTGGAGCAGCGCGCTCTGGAGGTCTTCCGCGGTGGCGACCTCGTAGCCCTCGCTGCGGAAGAAGATCTCGAGGAACTCCTGCATGCTGCGCTCGTCGTCGACGACGAGGATCCGGGCCTTCGCAGTCATGCCGGCGCCTCCCAGCGGGGTAGCCACATCCGGACCGTCGTTCCCGACCCGACCGAGCTCTCCAAGCGAACGCTGCCCCCGTGGTCCTCCACGATGCGGTGAACCATCGCGAGGCCGAGGCCGGAGCCGTTTCGCTTCGTCGTGAAGAACGGGTCGAAAATCCGGTCCAGCGTTTCCGGCGCGATCCCCACTCCTTCATCGGCCACGACGATCTCCGCCCCGTGGGGTTTCTCCGATCCCCTGTTTCGGCGCCTGGCGGACGCCTCTTGAGGCGCCGCCTCCTCGGTCGGAGCCGCCAAGATGCGCAGCGTTCCGCCCTCCGCCATGGCCTCCGCCGCGTTGAGGACCAGGTTCCAGAGCACCTGTCGCAGCTGCCGCGCGTCGGCGCAGACGCGGAGCGCGGGGTCGATCGCCAGATCGAGCTTCAGCGCGTCGGGACGGGCGGCGTCGAAGAGATCCACGACCTCCCTCACGGCCTCCTCGACGAGAACCGGCTCCGGGTTGCTGGGCTCGGGCCGCGCGTATTGCAGGAAGTCGTTGATCAGGCGGTTCAGGCGATCCGCCTCGCGGACGGCGATCTGCATGAGGCGCCGCGACTCGCCTCCGCCGGCGACTGCCGGGTCGTCGCGGCTCAACATCTGCATCGCGCCCGAGATCGCGGCCAGTGGATTGCGGATCTCGTGGGCGATGCTGGCCGAGAGCTGCCCCACGGCCGCCAGACGTTCGGAGCGCCGGAGATCCCGCTCCATGTCGACCACGTCCGTCACGTCCTGGAAGATCACGACGTGGCCGCTCGGCGTTCCGGTGTCGTCCTTCAGCACGTAGGCCGCCACGCCCAGGTGGAGTTCGTCCCCGTTCTGGTTCCGATAGCGAAAGCGCGCCCGGCCCTGGGACGGCCTCCCCTCTTTCGCCGCGCCGATCGCGGCTTCGCGAACACCGGGAAGGATCTCCTCGACGTCGCGCCCCTGCGCTTCCGAGGCCGGAAGCCCGGTGATCCACTCGGCCTCCGGGTTGAAGGAGGTCACGACCCCGTCCGGGGCAATCGTGAGCAGCCCGCTCGCCAGGCTCTCGACCGTGTGCTGGTGCAGATCGCTGAGACGGTGCAGGTCGCTGGTCCGTTGGCTCAGGACCTCGCGGGTCCGCCCCAGCTCCGCAGCCAGGAAGCTCGAGAGCGCCGCCACCAGCAGGACCGCACCGGCTTGCACCGTCCAGACCGTGGCCAGGACCGGCCACGCCTGCGGCTCCGGAACCGTCGTCCCCACCACCCAGCCTCGCTGCCCCGCGATCAGAACGCCGCCGTAGGCCAGAGCGCTGAGCCCGGCCGCGATCAGCGCGCCCGCCCGCTCGAAGAGCGTCGCCCCGTAGACGGCGACGAGGACGTAGAGGAACGTGAAGACCGAATCGCGGCCTCCGGAGAAGTGGACCAGGGCGCTGACGATCGCGATGTCCGTGGCGATGTTGATGGCGGCGAAGCGCCTCTGGCGCCGGACTCGGGGGAGGATGAGGCCGTAGCCCACGGTGGTGAGGAACGCGAACGCGACGGTCCCGTAGAAGCCGCCCCACTCCGTGATCGTGACGTTGCCGCCCGCAGCGTCGAGTGCCAGCGCGATCCCGAGGCTCACGAGCGACAGCGCCAGCCGCGCCGCCATCAGGACGACCAGGCGCCGCTCGAGCCCGGTCGGGGCGGACATCACCGATCCCGCTCTCGCTAGCCGATCGTGTCCGCGATCTTGAAGATCGGAAGGTACATGGCGACCAGCATGCCGCCGACGGTGCCGCCGAGGCCGACCATCATCGCCGGCTCCAGCATCGCGGTGAGCGCGTCCACGGCGGCGTCCACCTCGTCGTCGTAGAAATCGGCGATCTTCGAGAGCATCGATTCCATCGCACCGGTTTCCTCGCCGACGGCGATCATCTGCACGACCATCCCCGGGAACACCTTCGACTGCGCCAGCGGCTCTGCGATGGTCTTTCCCTCGGAGATGGCCGCCTTGACGCCGTAGAGGGCCTCCTCCACCACCATGTTGCCGGCGGTCCGGGCCACGATGTCGAGGCCGTCGAGGATCGGGACGCCGCTGGCAATCATCGTGCCGAGCGTCCGCGTGAAGCGCGCGACGGCCACCTTGCGCAGCAGCGGCCCGAAGACCGGCAGCTTCAGCGCCAGGGCGTCGGTCTTGCGGCGGAAGTCCGGAGATCGCTTGCGCGCCTGAAAAAAGGCGATCACCACGGCCGCGACACAGCCGAGGAACACGACGATCCAGTCCTGCATGAAGTGGCTCAGGTTCACCACGAGCTGCGTCGGCCCCGGCAGCTGTCCGCCGAAGTCCTCGAACATCTTCTCGAAAGTCGGGATGATCTTGACCAGCATCATGATGATCACGCCGATCGCCACCACCAGCACGGTGACCGGGTAGACCATCGCGCCTTTCACCTTTCGGGCGAGCGCATCGGCCTTCTCGAGGTATACCGCCAGCCGATTCAGGATCGTGTCCAGGATTCCGCCGATCTCGCCGGCCTGCACCAGATTGACGTAGAGCGAATCGAAGGGATTCGGGTGCTTGCGCAGGGCATCGGCGAACGTCGAGCCCTGCTCGACGTCGCTCTTGATCTGCAGGATGACCTCCTTGAAGGTCTTGTTCTCCTGCTGACTCCCGAGAATGTCCAGGCACTGCACCAGTGGCAGACCGGCGTCGATCATGGTCGCGAACTGGCGCGTGAAGATCACCAGATCCTTGATCTTGATCTTCTGCTTGAGGAAGCTGAAGACTTCGTTGATGTCCTTCGCCTTCTGCTTCACCACCATCGGGAGAAGCGCCTGGGCGCGAAGCTGGGTCATCACCGCCGCTTCGTTCCCGGCCTCCATCTCGCCCTTCTTGAGGCTTCCCTGCCGGGTTCGAGCCTTCCACGTGTAGATCGGCATGCTGTCTCAATCCCTCCGCCGGTCGTCGCCGGCGCTCACCGGTTTCCGCCGGACGATCGGCTCAGGCCCGCTCCGCAGCCCGCTTCAGCGGCGGACCCGCTCCGGCCTTTCCGATCATGTTGCGCAGCTCCTCGATGTCCGGGCTGCGGGCCATCGCGTCGTCCATCCCGATGATTCGCCGCTGGTAGAGGTTCACCAGCGCCTGATTCATGGTCTGCATGCCGAACTTGTCCTGCCCGACCTGCATGGCCGAGTACAGCTGGTGGATCTTGTCCTCGCGAATCAGGTTTCGGATGGCCGAGTTCGGAATCATGACCTCGAGCGCCATCACCCGACCGGGCCCGTTGGCGCGCGGGAGCAGCGACTGGCACAGCACCCCCTCGAGCACGAACGAGAGCTGGGCCCGGATCTGCGCCTGCTGGTACGGCGGAAACACGTCGACGATCCGGTTGATCGTCTGCACCGCCGAGTTCGTATGAAGCGTGGCGAAGCACAGGTGTCCGGTTTCGGCCACCGTGAGCGCCGCCTCGATCGTCTCGAGGTCCCGCATCTCGCCCACCAGCACCACGTCGGGGTCCTGGCGCAGGATGTACTTGAGCGCGTTCTTGAAGCTGACGGTGTCCGCCCCGATCTCCCGCTGGTTGACGACGCAGCTCTTGTGCTGATGGAGGTACTCGATCGGGTCCTCGATCGTGACGATGTGCTCGTTTCGCATCGAATTGATGCGGTCGACGATCGTGGCAAGGGTCGTCGACTTCCCCGACCCGGTCGGGCCCGTCACCAGGACCAGTCCCCGCGGCTTGTCGGCGAGGTCCGCGACGACCTTCGGCAGGCTGAGCTCTTCGAAGGTCTTGATCTGGAACGGAATGGCCCGGAAGGCTCCGGCGACGTTCCCGCGCTGGAGGAACACGTTGCCGCGAAATCGCGACAGCTTCTGTACGCTGAACGAGAGGTCGAGCTCGCTGACCTCCTCGAAGCGGTGTTTCTGGGCGTCCGTGAGGACGGAGTAGCAGAGCTGCTTCGTCTCCGGCGGGGTCAGCGGGGGCATCCGGAGCGGATGCAGCTTGCCGTCGATCCGCAGCTGCGGCGCCGTGCCCGTCGTGACGTGCAGGTCGCTCGCCCCCTTCTCGATCATCGCCTTCAGCAGCTGGTGCATGTTGGCCATCGAGTCGCGGTCTCCTAGTGGTCTGCGGACGAGACGCGCAGCACTTCGCCGAGCGTGGTGACGCCCTCCGCGAGCTTGCTGAGGGCGCTCTGCCGAAGGGTCTTCATCCCGAGGCGAATCGCCTCGCGCTTGAGCTCGAGCGCGGACGCCCCGTTGAGCACGAACTCCTTGAGCTCCTCCCGGATGTCCATCACCTCGTAGAGGGCGATCCGGCCCTTGTAGCCGGTGTCCGAGCAAAGGCGGCAGCCCTTGCCCACCATCGGCGTGGCCGTCCCGGCCAGTTCCTCCGACATGCCCGACTCGAGGAGGGCCTCGGACGTGACGTCGGCGTCGGCCTCCTGGCACTCCTGGCACACGCGGCGCGCGAGGCGCTGGGCGACGATGCAGTTCACCGACGAGGCCACCAGGAAGGGCTCGATGCCCATGTTGAGCAGCCGGTTGACCGTGGACGGTGCGTCGTTGGTGTGGAGCGTCGACAGCACCATGTGGCCGGTGAGCGCCGACTTGACGGCGATCTCGGCGGTCTCGAAGTCGCGGATCTCACCGACCATGATGATGTCGGGGTCCTGGCGCAGGAAGGAGCGCAGGGCCGCGGCGAAGTTGAGCCCGATCTCTTCGTGCATCTGCACCTGGTTGATGCCGGACAGGTTGAATTCGACCGGGTCCTCCGCGGTGGACAGGTTGTCGCTGATCTGGTTCAGCTCCGACAGCGCCGAGTACAGAGTCGTGGTCTTTCCCGATCCGGTCGGCCCCGTGACCAGCACCATCCCGTAGGGCTGGTGGATGGCGTTCTTGAAGACGTCGAGCTGCGGCTGCTCGAAGCCCAGCTTGGTCATGTCGAGCTGCAGGTTGGACTTGTCGAGGAGGCGGAGGACCGTCTTCTCGCCGAAGAGCGTTGGCAGGACGGAGACGCGGAAGTCCATCTCCTTGCCCCGCCCCAGCTTCAGCTTGATCCGCCCGTCCTGGGGGAGGCGCCGCTCGGCGATGTCCAGCTCCGACATGATCTTGAGACGCGAGATGATCGCGTTCTTGAGCTTCATCGGAGGCTTCATGGCCTCGTAGAGGACGCCGTCGATGCGGTAACGGACGCGGAACGATTTCTCGTAGGGCTCGATGTGGATGTCCGACGCCTCCTTCTTGATCGCGTCGGTGAGAATCAGGTTCACGAGCTTGACGACCGGTGCGTCCTCCGAGGCCCGGGCGAGATCGGCGATGTCGACGTCGTCGGACTCCTGGACGAGGTCGATGTCCGAGTCGTCAAAGTTGCCCATGACGTCTTCGAGGGACGTGGACTGGTCGTAGTACTTGTCGATGGCCCGGTGAATGGCCTCTTCCGAGGCGACCACGGCCTGGATGCTGTAGCCGGTGAGGAACTTGATGTCGTCGAGGGCGTAGATGTTCGACGGGTCCGCGGTCGCCAGGATCAGCGTGGATCCCGCGCGGTTGACCGGGATCACCGTGTGCTTGGTGGCGACCTCTTCCGGAATCAGCTGGATGACCGCCCGCTCGATCTCGAACTCGTCGATGTTGATCGACGGAACCCCGTACTGCTTGGCGACGAAGTCGCTGAGGTCGGCCTCGTCCAGGAAGCCGAGCTCCGTGATCTGGGCGCCGAGGCGCCGTCCCTTCGTTCGGCTCGCATCGCGGGCTTCCTGGAGCTGCGACGCCGTCAGCAGGTTCTGCTTGACGAGGAGTTCCCCGATCCGCTCGTTCACGCTTCCGCTTCCCTCCCCGCGCGCGGTCCCGCCACGACCCGGTGTCCCCGGAAGGCTCGGTCGGACGATTGCTTGCGCGTGCCGTTGCACGTGGGAAACCGTCGCGAACCCGGTGGGTTATCGGCCTGAGGCGGTGGGAGCTTTACCGCGACGAGACGCCGTCGGCTCCGCCGGCGGCCTCGTCCACCTCGACCAGGGAGGTCTGCCGGATCCGCAGGACGATCAGCCCGAGGGCGGTGAGGGTGACCCAGAAAACCGCGTGGCAGAGGGTCCCCAGTGCCACCGCGGTTTCCGGTGCGACTCCGAAGCGCTCCAGGGCCAACCTGCACGCGAGGTGGTAGGCCCCGAAGAAGCCCGGCGCCGAGGGCAGGGCCACGGCCACGCCGATCGCGGCCAGGGTGATCCATCCGGCCTGAAGGGCCTGGAGGGGCGAGGCGAACTCGATCCCCAGCGCGAGGAATCCGGCGAGCAGCGGAACCGTAGAGGCCACCAGCCAGATCGTGAGCGAGTGGAGCCCGATCCAGAAGAGGTGCCGCCCCCCCCGCAGGGCCCCGAGGCCCTGGCTGAAGCCGCGCAGGAGGCGCTCCGCAGAGGCGGAGACCCGGCCGGGAAAGGGGCGCAGCACCCAGAGCGTCACGCCGATCACGCGCTCCGGCGCGGCCCGCAGGCTGGCCAGCACGATGACGGGCACGGCTGCGGCCGGCAGCAGCAACAGCGTGCCTCGAGCGATCCCGCCCTCGCTGCCGGCCCCCCACAGGGCGAGCACGCCGACGGCCAGGCCCACGACGGTCACGATGTCGAGCACGCGCTCCAGCACGATCGTTCCGAACACGGGTGCCACGCCCGCTCCGGTCTCCCGGGAGAGGTACCAGGAGCGGGCGACCTCGCCCATCCGCAACGGAAAGATGTTGTTCGCCATGAATCCCACGGCGACCGCGCGGAACAACGGGCCGGTCGGGATCTTCAGGATGGGATCCGTGAGATGGCGCCAGCGCAGCGCCCGGAGATACACCGCCAGCAGGTACGCGGGGACGGAGAGTCCGAGCAACACACCCCAGCGAGCGTGGGCGATGTCGCGGGCGACCTCCTCAAAGGGGACGTCGCGCATCACGAGCCAGAGGAAGACGGCGGTGACCGCCAGCCCGAGCCAGACCCGCGGATCGCGCGAGCGGCTGCGGCGCGCGCGCTGCGGAGCCGGGCTCTCGGACGCGGCCCGATTGGAGCCCGGCGTCTGGGGCCCCGTCAGGGGACCTCCAGTCGACGCCGGCCCTCCGCCACGTCGGCGCCGATCTGCTCCCGGAGAGCATCGACGTCGGCAAATCGGCGCTCGGGTCGCAGGTGGTAGCGAAACGAGATCTCGACGCGACGCCCGTAGAGGTCGCGGTCGAAGTCGATGAGGTGGGCCTCCGCCACGACCCGGCTCGAGTCGTGGAAAGTGGGGCGCGTTCCCACGTTGACGACCGCCGGCCACTCGCCGTCGCGCGGGGGATCGCCGCGGTCGAGAAAGCGCACCGCCCCGGCGTAGACTCCCGCTCCGGGCAGGATTTCGTTCTCGGGGTCGAGGTTCGCGGTGGGAAAGCCCAGCGTGCGCCCCCGACGGTCTCCTCCCACCACGAGCCCCCGTACCGTGTAGGGGCGACCGAGCATCGCGGCCGCCTCCTCCAGGCGCGCCGCGGCGAGCAGCTCGCGGATCCGCGTCGAGTTGACGTCACCCTCGTCGACCGTCACTTCCGGGACGATGGTGACCGAGAAGCCGAGCCTCGGCCCCATCTCGGTCAGCATCCGCATCGAGCCCTCCCGATCGTGTCCAAAGTGGAAGTCGTAGCCGACGTAGACTTCGACAGGGCGAATGCGGGCGAGAAGATAGTCCCGGATGAAGGTGTCCGCAGAGGTCTTCGCAAACTCGAGGGTGAACGGCTCGACGATGACGGCATCCACGCCGGCGCTCTCGAGGAGCTCGAGCTTCTGCTCGAGCGTCGTGAGCAGGAGCGGAGCCCGCTCCGGCTGCAACACCTTACGCGGATGCGGATCGAAGGTGTAGACCACCGCCTGTCCGCGCAGGTCCTTGGACCGGCCGACCACGGTGTCCAGGATCGCCCGATGTCCCAGATGAATCCCGTCGAAGTTGCCGATCGTCAGGATGGGACGCCTGAGCGGAGCGTCGATCGCCGCGCTCCCCGCGATGTACCGCACTGTCAGACCCCGGATCCTGCGACTTCTCTCGCGCCGCGTCCTCGCGAGCTAAGCGAAGCTCTTTGCCGCGACCCATTTCACCGCGCTGACCGCCCTTTCGCCCATCGAGACGTTCACCGGCCGCGGAGCGACGGCCCCTCGTCCGGGTTCGCCGCCTACGGCCCCCCGGCGGGCGCCCGACCGCGCCAGGACTTCGTCCCCTGGAACCACTGAAAGAATTCGGTGTCCGGCGACAACACCAGCGTGGTACCCGCACCGATCGTCTTGCGGTAGGCCTGCAGGCTTCGCTGGAAATCGTAGAACTCGGGGGCCGTGGAATAGGCCTCCGCGTAGATGCGGGCGGCCTCCGCATCACCGGTGCCGCGGGCGATCTCGGCGTCGCGCTGCGCGTTCGCCACGATGACGCGGGCCTCGCGGTCCGCCTCGGCCCGCATCCTTCTGGCCTGCTCCAGGCCCTCGGCGCGGTTCTTCTTGGCGAGGCGCTCCCGCTCGGTCTTCATGCGGGCGTAGACGCTCTCCTCGGTGCCCTCCGGGAGCTCGGTGCGGTTGATCCGAACGTCGGCGACGGAGACGCCCCCGTCGGCCAGCGCCTCTCGGCTCTGCTTGGTGATGGCGTCCATGATCGCGACCCTCACATCCTTCAGCACCTCGGTCAGCGTGTGACGCCCGATCACCTCGCGCACGTCGTCGCGCACGGTCCGGTCGATCCGCTCCTCGGCATCGCGCATTCCACCGGGAAACGAGCGGCGAAACCGGACCGCATCGTCGATGCGCCAGATGACGTAGTTGTCCACCGTGAGCTGCTCGCCGTCCTTCGTCTGGATGGGCAGGGCCTCGGTGCTGAGATAGAGCCAGCGGCGATCGTAGCTCTGGGCGGTCTCGAGGAGCGGGACCCTCAGCGACAGGCCCGGCTGCGTCACTCGCCGCACCTCGCCCAGCAGGAGGATGAGCTTCTGCTCGTCCTCGCGCGTGACGACGACGGGCCCCAGGCCCAGGTTGCCCGCGGCCACGAGGCCCGCGAAGAGCGCGACCAGCAGGATCGCCAGCGTGAGCAGCCGCCTCACGGCGTTCGCCTCTGATTGCGCCCGAGTGGCAGATAGGGCAGCACCTGGGCCGTTCCCGGCTCGATGATCACCGTCTCCACCTCGGGGAGGATCGACTCCATCGTCTCCAGGTACAGGCGCTTCTCGGTCACCTCCGGCGCCTTGACGTACTCGGCCGCGATGGCCCGGAAGCGCTCGGCCTCGCCGGTGGACTCGGCGATCTTCGCGTCGCGGTAGCCGTAGGCGGCCTGGAGCCGCTCGGCGGCCTCGCCCCGCGCATCGGGAATGAGCTCGTTGCGGTAACCCTCTGCCTCGTTCACCACCCGACTGGCGTCCTGGGTCGCCGCCACGACGTCCTCGAAGGAGCCCCGCACGGGGGCCGGCGGCTGCACGTCCTGGAGCTGCACCTTGTCGACGTCGATGCCGGCGTCGTAGGAGTCGAGGATTTGCTGGAGGAGCGACGCCGCCTCGGCCGAGACGGCCGCCCGGCGCTCGCGCAGCACCCCGTCGACCGTCTCGCGGCCCACCACCTCGCGCATGGCCGCCTGGGCGGCGTCGCGAACCACCTCCTGCGGGTGGGCCACCCGGAACCGGGCGGCGAAGGGGTCCTTGATCCGGTACTGCACCGCGAAGCCCACGCGGACGATGTTGTTGTCGCTCGTCTGCATCGTGGCCTCGAGCAGCTTGTCGCGCGGCGTCTCCGCGTCCTCGCGGCCGCGGAAGCCGAAGTCCTCGTTGCGCAGCTCACTCGCGTTCAGGACCACGCGCACCACCAGCGGCGGCGGCAGCGTCCAGTGCCAACCCGCCTGCTCGATCGTCCCCACGTGGCGCCCGAAGCGCAGCAGCACGGAGGCCTGGCCGGGCTGCAGCGTGTAGAAGCCCAGGCCCGCCCAGCCACCCAGCAACGCGACGACCACGAGCAGGAAGACGGCGTTGCCCAGGGTCCGCGAGACGGAGCGGCGGACCTTCTCGTCGGCCGAGAGGTTCTCCTCGTCGGAGGCCATCGTCACTCAGCCTCGCTCGCCGCTGCGCTGGAGCTTCGCATCCGCCATCTCGTAGAAGGGCCGCAGGATGTCGATCGGGATGGGGAAGATGATCGACGAGCTGTGCTCGGTGGCGACCTCCGCCAGCGTCTGCAGGTAGCGCAGTTGCAGCGCCGCCGGTTCCCCGGACAGCACCCGCGCGGCATCCAGGAGCCGCTGTGCCGCCTGGAACTCGCCCTCGGCGTGGATCACCTTGGACCGCTTCTCGCGCTCGGCCTCCGCCTGCTTGGCCATCGCGCGCTGCATCTCCTGGGGGAGGTCGATCTGCTTCACCTCGACGGCGCGGACCTTCACGCCCCAGGGCTCGGTCTGGTCGTCGATGATCTGCTGGAGCTTCTGGTTGACCGACTCGCGCTCAGCGAGCAGGTCGTCGAGCTCTCCCTGACCGCAGACGCTGCGCAGGGTCGTCTGCGCGAGCTGGGAGGTTCCATACAGGTAGTTCTCGACCTGGATCACGGCCTTCTCGGGGTGCAGCACGCGGAAGTAGAGGACGGCGTTCACCTTCACGGAGACGTTGTCGCGGGTGATCACCTCCTGCGGCGGCACGTCCATCACGATCTCGCGCAGGCCGATGCGGACCATGCGGTCGACGCCCGGAATGATCCACTTGAGGCCCGCGGTCTTGACTCCCGTGAAGCGCCCGAGCCGGAACACCACGCCCCGCTCGTACTCCGTGATGATCCGGATTCCGAGGAAGATGATGGCGGCGATCGCCCCGATTCCGATCAGAACTCCCAGGCCCATGGACCCCTCCTTCGATACCGCTCGCTGGCGGTCATTGGTGCGGCAACCGGCGACGCACGCGCAGGCGCATGCCCTCGACAGCCGCGATCTCCACGGACTCGCCCGCCGCGATCTCCTCGTCGGCGCGGGCCGTCCAGTACTCGCCCCGGACGAAGACCCGCCCCTCCGGCGCGAGCGCCGTCTGGGTCTTTCCGACCAGGCCGATGAGCTCGCTCACGCCCGCGGTCTGCTCGCGCGCGAAGGTCCGGCCCACCGCGAACACGACGACGCCCGCGAAGAGCGCGAAGACCACGGTGACGGGCACGAGAACGGACCAGAAGGAAACCGTCAAGTCGCTCACCTCCGGCATGTCGAAGAGCATCGATCCGCCCAGCAGGAAGCACACCACGCCAGCGACGAAGAGCAGACCAAACGACGTCACGAAGATCTCCGCGACGAAGAGCCCCATGCCCAGCAGCATCAGCAGCAGGCCCACCACGGAGAAGGGGAGGATCTGGAAGGCGATGGCCGCGAGGATCAAACAGATGGCTCCCAGGACCCCCGGCACGATCATGCCGGGCTGGTTGAATTCGATGTAGAGACCCAGGAGGCCGGCCATCACGAGCAGCACCGCGATGTCGGGGCTGGCCAGGAAATTGAAGAGCCGCGTCATCGAATCCATCTCGAGGGTCCGGATCTCGGCCCCGGCGGTCTCGAGCTTCCGGACTTCGCCGGAGATTTCCACCTCCCAGCCGTCGATCTGCTCGAGCAGGTCGGCCTGGTCGACGGCCACCACGTCGATCACCCCGAGCTTCAGCGCCTCGTCCTGAGCGATGGCCTCGGCCTCGCGCACCGACTTCCTCGCCCACTCGACGTTGCGCTTGCGGTGCTTGGCGATCGACTCGATGAAGGCCGCCGTGAACTTCTCCGCCTTCTCGAGGGCCACGTCGCTGCGCCGGTCGTCCTCGTCGCGCTCGCCCCCTCCCCCTCCCACGCTGATGGGAGACGCGGCGCCGATGCTGGTCCCGGGCGCCATGGCCGCGATGTGCGCGGCGAGCGTGATGAAGGTCCCGGCGGAAGCGGCCCACGCACCCTGGGGCGAGACGTAGACCACGATGGGCACGTGCGCGTTCAGCATCGCCTGGATGATGTCCTTGGTGGACGAGAGGAGCCCCCCGGGCGTATCCATCTGGATGAGAACGGCCGTCGCGTCCTCCGCCTCGCTCTGGGCGATGGCGTTTTGCAGGTAGTCCGAGGACGCCGGATTGATCGAGCCCGCGATGGTCACGACGTTGATGTGGGCCGCGGTGGCGGGCTGCGCCGCCCACAGTGAGAGCAGCGCGAGCCCGACGAGGCGTGCAAACCGGCTGCGGCGCTCGCTCATCCGTCGCCACCGCGCAGCTTCGCCACGCGATCGAGCAGCAGCGCTGCCACCTCGGTCTTGGGAAGGGAGGGCAGCTCCTCGACCTCGCCACCGGGCCACACGAATACGACGGCGTTCGTGTCCGAGTCGAACCCGGAACCCTCCCGGGCGATGTCGTTGGCCACGAGCAGGTCGCAGCCCTTGCGCGCGAGCTTGCGACGAGCCGTCTCGACGAGGTCCTGGCTCTCCGCCGCGAAGCCCACCACCACGGGTCGGCGCTCGTGGCGGCAGATCTCCGCCAGGATGTCCGGATTCCGCACCAGCTCCAGGGTCAGGGTCTCCTCGGAGGGCAGATCCTCCTTGCGGATCTTCCGGATTTCCGGCCGCGCCGCCCGGAAATCCGCGACCGCCGCCGCCATCACCGCGATCGTGGCCCGCGGCAGCTCGCCGAGCACGGCCTCGCGCATCTCTTGCGCCGTCTCCACGTCGAGGCGCCGGACGCCCGCCGGCGTCGGAAGGGCCGAGGGGCCGGCCACGAGCACGACCTCGGCACCACGTCGGGCCGCCTCGCCCGCGACCGCAAAGCCCATCTTCCCCGAAGAGCGGTTGCCGAGGAAGCGCACCGCATCGACCGGCTCGCGCGTGCCGCCGGCGGTCACCAGCACGACCTCGCCCGCCAGCGGACGCGGTCCTCCGACCAGGGCAGCGGCGGCGGCAATCGCCGCGGGCTCCGCCATCCGCCCCTCCCCTTCCCACCCGCACGCGAGCGCCCCGGTCTCGGGACCGACGACGCGGACGCCCCGCTGACGCAGCGTCGCCAGGTTGCTCTGGGTCGCGGGGTGCCGCCACATGTTCACGTTCATCGCCGGGGCGACGAGCAGGGGGGCCTGCGTCGCGAGGGCGACCGTCGACACCACGTCATCTGCCAGGCCGTGGGCGAGCTTCGCCAGGGTGTTGGCCGTGGCCGGCGCCACGATCAGCAGGTCCGCCCAGTCGGCGAGGGCGACGTGGTCGATGGCTCCCTCTTCGACGCGGTCGAACAGGCCGGTTCGGACCGGCTCGCCGCTCACGGTCTGCAGCACCAGCGGCGCGACGAACTCGCCCGCCGCGGGGGTCATGGCGCAGCGCACGGCGGCGCCGCCCCGACGCAGCGTCCGCACCAGCTCGGGCGTCTTGTAGGCCGCGATGCCGCCCGTCACCCCCAGCACGATGCGACGTTGCTCCATCGGCAAAAGCCTTCGCGAATCCGCCAAGTTGCGGCGATGTTAACCGTTTCGGGGGGGATTCGCCCGCCGGCGGACGCCGCCCCCGTACCTTCGGTCAGATCTTCCCGAGCCGATTGCAGAGCTGCTTCGCCACCTCGGGAGGTACGAACTCCGAAACGTCGCGGCCGAAGCGCACCAGCTCCTTCAGCCGGGAGGAGCTCACGTACAGGTTCTCGGGGCTCGTCATCATGAAGATCGTCTCGACGTCCGGGTTGAGGTGGCGGTTCATCAGCGCCATCTCGAACTCGTACTCGAAATCGGACATGGCGCGAAAGCCGCGGATGATCACGCGGGCGCCGATCTCCCGGGCGAAGTCCACCGTGAGGCCGTTGAAGGCCGTCACCCGCACGTCGGGCATGCCGCCGACGGCCGCCTCCAGCATCTCGATGCGATCCTCGAGCGTGAAGGTCTCGGTCTTGGCCACGTTCGTGGCGACCGCGAGCACCAGCTCGTCGAACACGCGCAGCGATCGCTGCACGATGTCCAGGTGACCGTTGGTCACCGGGTCGAAGCTCGCGGGAAACAGGGCGCGGGTCCTCTGCAATCCGTGTGTGGCCATGGGCCGCCTCAGCGTGGTTCGGGTTTCGATTTCGCCTCTCGCCCGTCCGCCACCGGAGCCAGCCGCGTGACGACCGTATCTCCGTAGCGCCGCTCATCGATCGGCGCGAGGCCCGCCGGGACCGGCACAGGATGACGCCGACCGCTCTCGAGCACCACCGTCGCCCGCCGGGCCAGCACGCCGGCTGCGACCAGGGCCTCGAGCGCCCGAACGGCCTCGCCCGAGGCGTAGGGCGGATCGACCAGGACGAGGTCGAAGCGCGCTGCCCGCCGTCCCAGGGCCCGTACCACGCGCGGCACGTCGCCGGCCTCGACCCGGACGCCCCGGTCGAGGCCCAGGGAGGCCAGGTTCCGCCGCAGCACCCGCAGGCAGCGCGAGCTCCGCTCGGCGAAGACAACCGGTTCCGCCCCGCGGGAAGCGGCCTCGATTCCCAGCGATCCGATCCCCGCGTAGAGGTCGAGAACCGCGGCGCCGCTCACATCCCCGAGCCGATCGAAGATGGCCTCACGTACGCGATCCGATGTCGGGCGGACGCCGCCCGGCGGCCGCAGCAGGCGCCGGCTGCGCAATCTCCCCCCCGTCACGCGCACGCCGTTTCGCCTCCGCTCTCGACCTGCACGGCCCGCGACGGACCGCCATCGAATCGCCGATCGTCCAACGTCGTCCAAGATCGGGAAAGCGCGGTGCCCCTTCAACCGGGTGCGGGCCGTGGATCCCCCCCCGGAATCCGCTCCGGTCGGGCCGCGGCGCCCGCAGAGGCGGCAAGGACCGGATGGTACACAATAACGCAATCGCCTGGCGCCCAGGGGCACACGAAAGCGTCGCGCCGGGCTTGCCCGGGCCCGATTGCGTGCCTACACTGCGCGCGCTCACGGGAGTGCGTCACGTGCACGAGCCGGTGGGAGAAAGATCGTAAAACCAGAAGACGCGCTCTGCTGAAGTCCAGGCCTCGACTGTTCCGGAGAGTCCGTCGCGAACGGCTCGAGTACGACGGAGCCGGTCGGGCGCGTCCAACGAGAGAGAAGGAAATACCATGGCCACGCTTGCAGTGGAACGTCACAAGCGGAAGCTCCCGGAGCGCCTCGCTCAGGTCCGAAACAATCGCTCGCAGCGACAGTTCGCGCGCGACCTGGGCGTGTTCCAGCAGAACGTCAATCGCTACGAGAGCGGGACGACGCCGCACACCGATTTCCTCATCACCCTGGCGCTGAAGGAGAACATCTCCATCGACTGGCTTCTCCTCGGCAAGGGCAAGATGAAGCGCAACCGCTGAAACCGGGGGGGCCGGCTGCGCCGGCCCCCCGGTCGCAGCGACCCCGACCCTCGGAAGCGTCCGGTCGAAGCTCCCTATATGGGAAGGGAACTTCCCTTTTTCACGAGGGGTCGGAGCCCTCTCCCCACCGCAGCGCGAGCGCAATTCGACGCGGAGTCGCGCGCCAGTCACCGCAAATCGCCGGCCACAACGGGCCGGGGCACGCTTCTTGCTCCCTTCGGAGACGAACCGCCCCCGGGCGGACGGTGATGGAGGCGCGAGTGCGGATCCTGGCCTTGCTGACGCTGTTTCTCACCGCAGCTGACCACTGGACCACCTTCGTCTGCCTGCGCCAGCCCGTCGCGGGCTGGGACGTGACCGAAGCCAATCCGATCTCCGACTGGCTGTTCGCGACCCTGGGACTCGTTCCGGGGCTGCTGTTCGACAGCGTCGTCACGCTGGGCGCCATCGCGTTTCTTCTCACCACGGATCTGGTCCCGCCGCTGGCCAAGGGCCTGATCTTCACGACGGTCGTGGGCTGGACCGGCTATGCGGTGCTGAACAACTTCCAGGCGATCGCCGCGCTCGGGCTCTCGCCGCTCGGGGCCGCCTGACCATGTCGCGCCGTTCTCTCAGCGCCCTGATCCTGACGACCGTCCACGCGTTCTCGTGCGCCGTGTTCGATCGCGCGCCCTCCGAGCTTCTCCCCGTCTCGGCACCGCCGGCGGCGGAGGCTCCGCCGGTGGCGCCCGTCGCCGAGCCGGAAGCGCTGGTCGTCGCGATCGCCGATCACATCGCGGGCCACCAGACGGGGCTCCTGCGGAGCGAGGTGGACGCCCTCGCGCAGACGATCGTCGCGGAGGCGCGCCGCCACGAGATGGATCCCATGCTCGTTCTGGCCGTGATGAGGGTGGAGAGTCGCTACGACAACTTCGCCGTGTCTCCGGTGGGTGCGATGGGGCTGATGCAGGTCATGCCGGAGACGGGCGAGGAGATCGCCGCCCGGCTGGGCATATCCTGGCGCGGGCCGCAGACGCTCTTCGATCCGACCGCCAACGTGCGGGTCGGGATCTCCTACCTCAAGCTGCTCGCGGACCGCTACGATCACATGCCGACGGCGCTCGCCGCCTACAACTGGGGACCGGGTCACA
>JAOTUO010000012.1 GCA_029863845.1 Myxococcales bacterium | reverse complement strand
TCGTCTGGATCGACCGGCCGCGCTATTTCGACACGTCGCTGCGGGCCTTCCTGAAGCTGGCGGTGGTCGAGATTCCCTTCCTCGTTGGCGGGCAGTCCTACGGCGCTTTGCGGGGCGAGGCGTGGCGGATCGACGCCGGCCGGATCGCCGACTCCGAAGGGGAGGGCGACGCGTTCTTCGAACGCATGGTCCGCCGGGGCGACTTCGACGGCGCCGAGCGCATTGCGAGCGGCCCTCCGCAAGAGACGTCTCTCGACTTTCGGCACCGCGACTGGAGCTGGTCGTTGATCTTCTTCAACTCCGACGATCGGAGAAGTGAGGAGCGGATCACGCTGCTCGACGCGGACGGGAGCTCGCGACGCATGGAATACCGGGCGGAGCGTCGGACCCGCTTCTCCTGGTCCTTCCTCGACAACGGGGAGGACCACGGCTTCGCGGTCACCGGGTTCCTCGGCCCCGGCGGAGGGCGCGAAGGTCGCGACGTTCTGGCCGAGTACACGGTGAACGACTTCAACACCCACAGCGACGAGTTCGACAGCTACTACGGCTTCCTGGCGGGACTCGGCGCCGGTCGGGCGTTCATGGCCGAGGGCTTCCGGGCCCGCGATTGGGAGGTGAGCGGCGATCCGCGCGGCGGCTGGACGAAGCTGCTGGTGAGGGGCCGTGTGCACTTCTCCGACGCCGCCCTCGAGCGGCTCGAGCACCTGGACGAGGCGAGCTACTGGCGCCTGCTCGCGCGCAACCTCGGAGTCGGCGAGTCGTGGTTCGAGCGCCTGCGGGAGCGCCTCGAATCGGGGCTGCCGAAGGAGCGCATGAAGGCTCGGCACTCCTTCGCCGATCGCCGCGTTCGCTCCGCGATCCTGCGCGCGCGGCGGGTCCTCTCCGCGCTCGAAGCCGCCCGCGGCGCCGACGACGAGGAAGAACGTCTGCGACGTCTCGTCGCGGCCATCTACTTCACCGGGAAGCGGCGCGGACCCACCTACGACCCGATCCCCATGGCGACCCTCCTCGAGACGGCGGGAATCGACGAACTGCTCGACCGGGGTGAGCTGTTCGTGGAGGGTCGCATCACGCGAGCCTTCGACGACGAGAACAATCTACCCGAACGCCGCGACATCGTGGGACGACTCGGGCGGGCGGAGGAATTCGATCGGGTCGACTACGACTTCTTCCCCCTCGACGCCGTCGGCCTCTACAACATGCTCGACTGGGTGCGCGAGACCGAGTGACCGCAGCCGGTTCTCGAGCAGGCGCAGGACGTCGTTGCGCGCTCCCGCGATGGCGGAGAGTGGAAGAAGTCTTCCACTTCCTGGATGGCGACTTGCGCAGGAGCTGCACATCGGAGCCGCGCAGCGGGCTCTCGTGCGCCGGCATGCGCCCGCGCCGCCGATCAGGTTGGTACCCACCTTGCATCCAGAGGTGGGACGCATGCCGCGCGCGACGCTGGAGAGCTTGCTGATCGCCGGACTCATGGCTTCCGGGACCGCTGCGGCGGAGCCCATGAGCCTCGAGGATCCCCGACCCCGCTGGGTCTACGTCGCCTTCGAGGCCTCGCCGCCGAACCAACCCGGTCGGCTCGACGCCGTCTACGGTCCCGAGCTTCCCGCCTGGCTCGAGCCGGAGGCGCCGGGCCGGCTGCGGGTCACCGTGGCGAGGGGAGTGGTGGAGCGATATCTGATGGCCGCCTACGACCCGAGGCCGGGCAGCTTCGACGACTTCGTCTGGGTGTTCGACGTGCGCTCGGGTCACGTGGTCTCGGCGCGGCTGAGGGGGACGATCCGAAGGATCCTCGATTGGGGCCTGTTCAAGTCGACGGCGGAGACCGACATCCGCGTCGACCTCGATACCCTCGGGCCGGCCGGCTTCGCGCGTCCGAAGCGGCTGCTCGGTCAGCTGCTCTTCGACTTCTGCGACGGTACCGAGCCCGATCGCTGCACCCTGGTTCCGATCGTTGCCTACGTTCCGGACGTCGGCTACGTCAACGCTGTGGGGAAGCTCCACGCCCGCTCGAAGGGTCTGCGGGTGGAGACGTTTGCGCCGCTCGGGGAGGCCATCTTCAGCGAGGCGCCTCCGCCCTCGGCCCCGCAGCTCCGCACCGCCTCGGGCGACCTCGGTCGCTAGCTCCCGGCGGCTTCCGGTCCGGGCCGAGCCCGGCCCCCCGAGCGCTACTCGTCGGACGCGACTCGGGATCGCGAGCGCTTGACCTGGCCCCGTCGCCGCTTGGCGACCAGGCGGCGCTCCCGGCTCGACAGGGTCGGCCGCGTCGGCTTGCGCGGCTTGGCACGGGTCAACGCCCCCCGGAGCAGCGTCTCCATCCTCGAGTGGGCTGCGGCGAGGTTGCGCGCCTGCACGCGGTGCTCGCTGCTCACCACGCGGAGGTTCCCGTCCGCGTCGAGCCGGCTCGCCAGCTGCGCGCGAATGCGCCGCACGCTTCGCTCCCCGAGCACCGCGACCGCCGCGTCGAGGTCGAGGCGCAGGTCGACCTTGGTCTCGACCTTGTTGACGTTCTGGCCCCCGGCGCCTCCGGAGCGTGCGAAGCGCACGGAGAGCAGGCGCGCCGGCAGCACGGTGCGCGGTGAGATCCGAAGGTGGCGCAGACCGGCCATCGCGGCACTCCGCGGAAAATCGGAGCTCGCCCCCCGCCCCGGGAGACTGCCCCTCGCGGACTCGTGGCAGTGTGGCACAATGCAGTCCGGAGGGTGGCCTGCCGCAGGCAGGAGATCGTGTTATGGAGCTCGCCAAGGACGACCGCGTTCGGATGCCCGCAAAGCCCGAGTGGGGTCTCGGTCAGGTGATACAGAACCCCGCCGCCGGCAAGGTCTGCATCCTCTTCCGCGAGGTCGGCGAGAAGACCCTCTCGCTCAAGCACGCGACGTTGGTGAGCATCGAGGGCGAAGAGGCGAGCGACCCCTGGCTCGACAAT
Source organism: Myxococcales bacterium (assembly GCA_029863845.1). GTDB lineage: Bacteria > Myxococcota_A > UBA9160 > UBA9160 > SMWR01 > JACZXC01. The sequence goes on along the minus strand of JAOTUO010000012.1, from coordinate 25,332 downwards.
CTGAGCCTCGACGCATCGAAGCTCGGCTCGCGCTACGTGGGACCGCGGCAGGCGATCGAGATATTTCTCGAGAAGTATGCAGGGGGGTTCCAGGACCCGGCGTTTCTCGAGGAGGAGCGCGCGCCCAAGGTCGCGGCTCACGAGCTGATGCTGAAGCTCCTGGACCGGGACGCGCTGCGCGAGCGGCTGGAGGCCGGGGAGTTCCCCAAGGTCGGAACGAGCGCCCTGCGCGTCATCGGGAAGACGAATCTCGTCTACCCGGCCGACCGGCTGGCGTTGACACGGGCCTTGAAGGTGTCCGGAAACCCGGAGCGCTTCGCGCAGGCGCTGGAGGACCACCTCTACGGGGCGGACGACCCCGCCACGCGCTTCAAGCGCTTCGCCGACGTCCTGAACGAGCTGGGCGCGGCCCGCTGGACGCTCTGCACCTATTTCTCGTTCGTGCGCTTTCCCAAGGAGTACATGCTGCTCAAGCCGACGGTCACCCAGAACGCCGCGGCCCGCTGCCGCTTCGAACTGGCCTACCGGCCGCAGCCGAACCGCATCACCTACGGCCGGCTGCTGACCATCGTCCGCATCCTGAACGACGTGGTCGCCGAGCTCCGCCCGGCCGACATGTTCGACGTGCAGTCGTTCATGTGGTGCCTCGCGCAGCTCAAGGACTGAGCGCCGCCCCCGCGTCCGGCGCCGTTCGTCGGATGCGGTGGTAGGCTCTGTCGCCCATGCTCGCCCTCGAACTGCTCGCGGTTTCGAAGCGCTACGGGGCCCGTAGAGCGCTGGCGGGCGTGGATCTCGCGGTTCCGGCGGGTTCGGCTCTCGGCCTGCTCGGGCCCAACGGAGCCGGCAAGACCACCACCCTGCGGCTGCTCCTGGGCTTCGCGCGCGCCGACGAGGGCAGTGTTCGCCTGCGGGGCCTGGAGCCGTCGGAACCCGCGTCGCGCATCGGCGTCGGCTACCTGCCGGAGCGGCTCGCCCTGCCGGGGCGCATGACGGTCCGCGGCTGCCTCCGGCTCCACGGCGCCCTCGCCGGCCTGGAGAACGACGAGATCGACGGCGAGGTCGCCGCCGTGCTGCGGCAGACGGGAATTGCCGATCGCGCGGAGGATCGCATCGCGGGGCTCTCGAAGGGACTCGCCCAACGCGTCGGCTTCGCGCAGGCCTTCCTGGCCCGGCCGGATCTTCTGCTGCTCGACGAGCCCACGTCCGGGCTCGACCCCATCGGCGTGCGCGACGCACGCGACTGGATCGCGACAGCGCGTGAGAGCGGCTGCACGGTGCTCGTGAGCTCCCACGTTCTTTCAGAGGTCGAGCGCACCTGCGATCGCGTCGCGATCATGCACGAGGGACGAATCGCCGCGAGCGGTGCGATCCACGAGCTCGTGCGACCGGGCGAGGATCTCGAGGCCGCGTTCGTGCGGGTGGTGCGCGGATGATGCGGCCCCCGACGCGCGCCTTCCGCCTGCTCGCGTTCGAGGCGCTCCACGACGGCGTTCGCCGCCGCATCGTGCCCGTGATCGTGGCGATCTCCGTGATCTCGCTGCTGGCCATCGACAATTGCACGGGCTGCGCCAGCAGTTCGATCACGGTGAACGGTGAGGCCGTCGACGTGGGCGCGGCCGCCGGCTGGGGTGGTGCGCTGATGTTCGTGGTCCTCGGGCTCTGGACGATGGTGCTCGCCGGCGTCCTCGCGTCGGACCATCTGGCGCAGCCCCTCGCCGACGGCACCGCGGCCCTGATCCTTGCGCGGCCGGTGGGACGCAGCGCCTATGCTCTCGCGCGTCTCGCCGGGAGCCTCGTGATCTCCCTCGCCACGGGAGCGCTGCTGCTGTCCGCGACGGCGCTGCTGCTGCACGCCCGCGCCGGAGTGCCCCTTGGCCCCGCCGTCTGGGGCCTCGCCGCCTGCGCGCTGGGGGCGCTCTGCGTGGGCGCCTTCGCAACGATCGCGTCACTCGTCCTGCCGCAGATCGCGACGACGCTGCTGGTGCTCGTCGCCGTGGCCTGGATCGCCTCCGTCAACCTGCTCACGCAGTTCGGTGCGACGCTGGAGGGCTTTCACGGCGCGGTCGATCGCTTCGGGCCGCCGCTGGCCAGCGCGCTCGTGTTGGCGCTCTCGCCCTGGATCGAATCGGTCGATGTGAAGGGAGCGCCCATTGCCGTGGGCCTCCGTCTCGTCGTGTGGGCGGGCATCGGTGTCGCGCTGCTCGTGGTCGGGTTCCGCCGCATCGAACTCGGGCGTTGAGCGTCCGGTCGGAGGCCGCCATCCCATGGACTTCCAGCCGGCCACCACGCTCGAAGAGTGGCGACTCGGGGGAAAGATCCGTCTCCACCGCGGCCACCCGATCTTCTATCGGGACGACGGCAGCGGCGACTGCGTGCTGTGCATTCACGGCTTTCCAACCGCGTCGTGGGACTGGGCGCGGGTGTGGCCGCGCCTCCGGGGGCGATTCCGGCTGCTGGCGCCCGACATGATCGGCTTCGGCTTCTCCGCGAAGCCTCTCGATCACGCGTACTCGATCGCGGATCAGGCGTCGCTGCACGAAGAGCTGCTCGAATTCCTGGATGTGCGCCGCATTCACGTCCTGGCCCACGACTACGGCGACACCGTCGCGCAGGAGCTGCTCGCGCGCCATGAAGACCGACGCCGCAGCGGAACGCCTGGGCTCGCCATCCGCTCGGTCTGCTTCCTGAACGGCGGGCTCTTTCCCGAGACGCACCGCGCCCGGCTCGTGCAGAAGCTCCTCCTGACACCGCTGGGACCGCTGCTCGGGCGCTTGCTCGACGAGCGCGCCTTTGGCCGGAGCTTTGCGGCCGTGTTTGGTCCCGAAACGCAGCCGACGCCGGAGGAGCTGCGCGACTTCTGGTCGCTGGTCGCGCGCGACGACGGCCCGCGCATCGCGCACCGCCTGATCCGCTACATCCCGGAGCGGCGCCGGAACCGCGAGCGCTGGGTCGGCGTGCTCCAGCACACCTCGGTTCCGCTGCGGCTGATCGACGGCCCCGAAGACCCGGTCTCGGGGCGGCACATGGCCGAGCGCTACCGCGAGCAGGTGCCGGACGCCGACGTGGTGCTCCTGGACCGCATCGGCCACTATCCGCAGGTCGAGGATCCCCGGGGAGTGGCGCGCGCGTTCCTCGAGTTCGTGGATCGCGTGGGCTGAGCGCGACTGCTGCTCGCGCGCCCGGCGTTGCCGGCGATAGCGGCTTCCGGAACCGCCGTGTTATTCTTTCTGACTTTCCCAGGGAGAATTACGTTGACTACCGACAGCCCGAATCCGATCGGCGACATCGCGGTGGACCAGAACAACCTCTACCGCGAGGAGACCTTCACCGACCTGAAGGTCGCCACGCTGCAGCGCCTCACGCCGATCCAGCCCGACGGCTCGCCGGACGAGAGCCGCGTGACCCTCTACGTGGGGCAGACGCAGCTGCTCTCCCAGGCGGGCCCTGTTCCGGTCCACTGCGCCATCGAGGCCGGGTCGCTCGCGGAGGCGATGGAGAAGTTTCCGGAGGCGGTCAAGCACGCGGTCGAGCGGATGGTCGAAGAGGCGCGGGAGATTCAGCGCCAGGAGGCTTCACGCATCGTCGTGCCCGGCGCGCCGACGGCGGGCCGGATCCTCAAGGGCTGAGGGCGGGTCCGGGCTCGTGGGCGCCGTCGGAGGTGGTTGGATCTCGGTGCGCCGGAGCGCCACGCCGCCCGGAATGGGCTCCACCAGGAAGATCTCGAGGTCGTTGGGGCCGTCCCGGAACGACTCCTCCGGCACGATGGCGCTGAACCGCGTGATGCCCTCGGTATCGCGGAAGGTGCGTGTCGTCGCGCGGATCGTCCGGTTCAGGGCGATGGCCAGGATGAGGGGCTTCTCGGGAGGCTCGTCGGTCTCGAGTGCACCGCTCACCAGCGCGGGAAGGAAGCCCGAGTCGCGATCCACGGCGTCGTAGGCGGCGGGGTCGTCGAGACGGACGGCGCCCGCCACGGCGGTGTCGGCGTCGTCTGCGGCGCCCAGGCTGCGCCCCGCCAGGGCCCGGTAGGGGCCGACGGCGAACAGGGCCTCTGGGCCCCGCTCCCGCGCGAAGGTCCGGGAGATGGTCCGAACCGTCTCCAGGCCGTTCGGGAGCGAGGGGGGCAGCACCCGCCGCTGGCGCCGCAGCGGCGCGCCGCCGCGGGGCGTCAGGTACACCGTCTTCCCGCCACGCTCCGGCGATGACGCGTCGACCAGCGATCGCCCGTCGAGCGGCTGGGGCGGCTCACGATCCAGCACGTCGAGAATGGTGGGCAGTACGTCGATGGTCTCGACGTTGCGGTCGCTGACCCGGCCTTCCGTCTGACCGGGTAGCTTGACGATCAGCGGCACGAGCAGCAGGTCGCCCGCGTTCCGGTTCCCGGGGTCGAGCGCGTGGCTCCACGCTTCCGGCGCGAAGCTGACCCCGCGATCCGCCGTGACGATCACGAGCGCCCGGTCGTAGAGCCCCTGGGCCGCGAGCTTCTCTCGGAGCCGGCCGAGGAACGCGTCGGCGAAACCGACCTGGAGAAGGTGGCGCTGCAACGACCGGGCCTGGGTCCACGTGGCTGCGAGCGCATCGGCGGCGTGAATTCGCGGTTCCGGCGGCGTTGCGGCCGAGCGGTAGCTCCGACCCGAGGGCAGGTAACGATAGGGACCGTCGTGGAGGTCGACGTGAAGGAAGTGGAGAGCCGGCCGTTCGCTGGCTTCGACCCGCGCCAGGAACTCCGAGAATACCCAGTGCAGGTCGGAGCGGTGGGTCCGCAGCTGCTGTCGCCAGTCCTCGCCTTCCGCCTGCGGCGACTCGAAATTCCTCCAGGTGGCGTTGACCGCGGGCAGGCGGCGCGCCCAGTCGTCGGGCAGCACGACGTGGCAGTACAGAAACGGGAGATTCGCGAAGATGCGCGCGAGGCGCTCGGACCGGGGCAGCTCGACGCGGCCCCCGTGGCAGAGTTCGGAGGGGCACAGCCACGTGCGCGGCTCGAAGACGTTGATCGCGTGGGTCTCGGACAGGAGCGTGAACAGGTTCTGGGGGTACTCGGCATGAGTGGGCGGGCGCACCCAAGCCGGATACAGACCGGTGGCGATCGCCGGCAGGGCGTACGCGGGCGTCTGCGCCACCGTCGTCGCGTTGCGGAAGAAGTGCGACTCCTCGGCGAGCGCGGCGAAGTGCGGAAACAGGCGCGGGTCGATGAGCGCTTCATCGTTCAGCAACGAGCTGAGCGGCAGCTCGTCGAACACCACCACCACGACCGGAATCTCGGGCGACCCGGCCAGCGCCGTCGTCGGGTCGAGCAGGTCCCGCACCGGAGAGCCCAGCAGGAAGAGGAGAGGGAGCGCGATCAGGGCGGGCGAGAGCACGCTGAGCAGGACCGGGGCGAAACGCGCCCGCGCGTAGAGCCGGGCCCCGAGCGCACCCGCGACCGCGGCGCCGGGCGCGAGCACCCAGCCGGGCGTCTCGCCGGCGTCCCACTCCTCGAGCACGATCATGGCGATCGCGGTGACGAGGGTCGCGACCACGCCGAGATGGATCGCCGCGGCCGACCCGGGGAAGATCCGCTCCAGCACCGCCTTCGCCAACACGAGGGCGCCGGGGACGGCGACGATCAGGGTGAGCGCGACCAGGGCGAGGTCGAGGCCATCGACCCCGAGCGCGCGCAGGAACGGGACGTTGCCCTCGAGGAGCTCGAAGAGGGGCTGCGCGAGCGCGAAGGCGCACAGCACGAAGACGTGTAGAGCGCGCGTCACTCCAGCCGTTGGTACCAGTCGGCGATTGCCTGGCCGATCTCGTCGGGCGAGTCCTCCTGGACGAAGTGGACGCCCTTGACCGTCACCTCGTGCTGGTTGGACCAGCCGCGGCAGAACTCGCGCTGCTCGCCCGTCAGGATCGCGCCCGGCTCGGCGTTGACGAAGAGCTTCGGCACCTCGCTCTGGGAGAGCCACGCGCCGTAGCTCTCGACGATCCCACAGACGTCCGCGGGCTCGCCCTCGATCGGGATCTCCCGCGGCCACGTGAGGGTGGGGCGGCGTCCCTCGCCGGGCTCGCGGAAGGGTCGGCGGTAGACCTCCAGCTCCGGCTCCGTGAGCCCCCGCAGGATCGAGCCCGGCAGCACGGCCTCCACGAAGAGGTTCTTCTCGAGCACCATCTCCTCGCCCGCGGGCGAACGGAAGCCCTGGAAGATCTGGCGCGCCTGCTCCGGCCAGCCCTTCCAGGTGACGGGCCGCACGATCGCCTCCATGTACGCGATGCCCTTCACGGCGTCGCGGTGGCGGTTGGCCCAGTCGAAACCCAGGGCCGATCCCCAGTCGTGGCCGACGAAGGTGACGTCGGCTTCCACGCCGAGCTTCGCCAGCAGCTCTTCGAGGTGCTCGCGGTGCTCGACGAATCGGTAGCGGTCGGGGCCGCTCGGCTCGAGCTTGTCGGAGTCGCCCATGCCGATCAGGTCCGGGGCGATGCAGCGGCCGAGGCCCTCGAGGTGGGGGATCACGTTCCGCCACAGGTAGGAGGAGGTCGGGTTTCCGTGCAGGAACACGATCGGATCGCCGGTCCCCGTCTCCACGTACGCCATCGAGCGTCCCTTCACCCGCGCGCGCTTCTTCGCGTATCGTTCATCGCTAGAGATCATGATCTCTCCTTTCGGCGACCGCGGGCCGCGGGCTTCGGCGAAGCGACTGCCGGCTAGACGCGGACCGTCTCGTCGGGCTCGGCGATCACGGGATTCTCGATCTGCCCGATGCCCTCGACCTCGACCCGCACGACATTCCCCGCGACGAGCAGTCGGGGCGGCTTCATGGCGATCCCGACGCCGCCCGGCGTTCCCGTCGAAATCAGATCGCCCGGCTCGAGCGTGAACGCGGTCGTGAGGTACTCGATGATCGCGAAGCAGTCGAAGATGAGCTCCTTCGTGTTCGACTCCTGCCGCAGCTCCCCGTCCACCCAGGTGCGCAGGCCCAGGGAGTGTGGATCGCCGACCTCATCGGCGGTCACGATCCAGGGGCCCGCCGGGCAGTGGGTGTCGAAGGATTTGCCCATCGTCATGGTGGGCGTGTGGAACTGCCAGTCGCGTACGCTGACGTCATTGACCACCACGTAGCCGGCCACGACCTCGGCGGCGCGGCCCCGCGGCACGTGGCGGCAGCGTTTCCCGATCACGAACCCGAGCTCCCCTTCGTAGTCGAGGGCCTGCGAGGCCCGGGGCAGGTGCACGGGGTCGTAGGGGCCCGTCACCGAGGTGGACTGTTTGTTGAAGATGGTGGGGTGCCCGGGCGCCTCCCGTCCCGACTCCGCGACGTGGTCGGCGTAGTTGAGGCCGACAGCGAGGATCTTGGGAGGGCGAAGGACCGGCGCCTTCAGGTGTACGTCGTCGACGGAGATCCGGGTGCGCATCGCCGCCGCCGCGCGTGCGGCCCGGTCGAGCGCGGCGGGCCCCGCCGCGAAGAGCGCCGTCATCTCGCGCGGCAGCTCCGGCGCCGCCGCCGCGAGGTCGACGACCTCGTCCCCCTCGACGACGCCGATGCGGGTGGAGCCGGAGTGGGTGAAGGTGGCGAGCTTCATCGGGGGGTCTCCTTCGCCGGGGCTCGCCCCGGGAGCCGCCGCCGCGCTCGCGCGCTACCCGGCCTCCGGTCTCCGGCCGAGGTTAGCGGCCCCGGCGCCCAGCGTCGCCTGAAGCTCGCCGTTGCTGTACATCTCCCGCACGATGTCGCAGCCGCCGACGAACTCGCCGGCGACGTAGAGCTGCGGGACGGTCGGCCAGCTCGAGAACTCCTTGACACCGTCGCGGATCTCCGGGTCTGCGAGGACGTCGACGGTCGTGTAGTCGGAGACGAGCGCGTCCAGAATCTGGATCACCGTCGCCGAGAAGCCGCACTGGGGAACGTGGCGGTCGCCCTTCATGAACAGGACGATGCGATCCGACGCGATGATCGAATCGATCCGCTTCCGGGTTTCCTCGCTGAGAATCATGATTCCTCCTCACACACCGATGAAGTGTTCGCCGGCGGCGCGGGCGCCGGCTTCGTCGATCCAGACCCCCATGGAGCGCTCGTCGCGCTGGAGGTCGGCGAGCGTAATGCCCTCGAGCGTCGCGCGAACGCCGGCCTGGAGCGTCGCCCACAGCGACCGCAGCGAGCAGTCGCTCGCTCGAACGCAGCGGCGCAGCCGGCCGGGGTGGCAGGCGCAGAACTCTGCGGAGAAGAACTCACCGCCCAACGCCTGGAGCGCGCTCCACACCGTGATCTCCCGCGCGGGGCGCGCCAGGCGGTAACCGCCGTCCGCGCCGCGCACGCTCCCCACGAGGCCGCCCAGGCGCAGCATGCGCAGCAGCTTGGCGGTGTAGCCGGCGCCGAGGCCTTCGGACGCGGCGACCTCCGCGATCGAGACCGGCGCGCCGTCCCCGCCGGCCGCCACTCGCATCAGGCAGCGGAGTCCGTATTCTTCACTGGCCAGCAGCTGCATCGCGACGGCAGGATACGATAGTATACTCTTGAGTCAACTTTCGGACCGGGATTGGAGCCGCCTTGCCCCCCCTCCCCGACACCCGCGGGCGCCCTCTGAGCGATCTCCGGATCTCCGTCACGGACCGCTGCAACTTCCGCTGCCCGTACTGCATGCCCGCGGCCATCTACGGCGAGCAGTACGCGTTCCTCCCCAAGCCCGAGCTGCTCACCTTCGAGGAGATCGAGCGGCTGGCGCGTCTCTTTATCGAGCTCGGCGTTCGCAAGATCCGCATCACCGGCGGCGAGCCGCTGCTGCGCGCCGAGCTTCCCAAGCTGATCGAGGGGCTGGCGGCGATCGAGGGCCTGGAGGACCTCACCCTCACGACCAACGGCGCCCTGCTGGCGGGCCGGGCGCAGGCCCTGAAGGACGCCGGGCTGCGCCGCGTGACGGTGAGCCTGGACAGCCACGACGAGGCCGTCTTCCGTCGCATGAGCGGGCGCGAGATCGGGCCGCGTCGCGTTCTGGAGGGCATCGAGGCCGCGGACAAGGCCGGGCTGCGCCCCGTCAAGGTCAACTGCGTCGTCCAGCGCGGCGCGAACGAGGACGATCTCGTCGCACTCGCCCGCTTCTTCAAGGGCACGGGCCACGTCCTGCGCTTCATCGAGTTCATGGACGTGGGCACGCTCAACGACTGGAACCTGGCGAAGGTCGTGACGGCGAGCGAGATCCTCGAGCGGATCGCCGCCGAGTTCCCACTCGAGCCGGACCCGCCCCGCTACCGGGGCGAGGTGGCGCGCCGCTACCGCTACCGGGACGGGAGTGGCGAGATCGGGGTCATCACCTCCGTGAGCGCCCCCTTCTGCGGCGACTGCACGCGCGCGCGCCTCACCACGGACGGCAAGCTCGTGACCTGCCTGTTCGCGGCGCGCGGAACGGACCTGCGCGGCCCCTTGCGCGTGGGCGCCTCGAACGACGCCCTGCGCGCGCGGATCGCCGCCGTGTGGCGCGCCCGCACCGACCGCTATTCCGAGGAGCGCTCGGCCCACACCGACCTCTCGGGCCGCACACTCCCGCGCGCCCGGATCGAGATGTACCAGATCGGCGGATAGGTCCGTCCGGGTCTCGACGGACCTTCGCTCCGCCCGGTCCGCTGCGCGCGCGTCGCCGCCGAGCTCGGCGGCGAAACGGCGTTGCATTGCGAGAATCCGGGATGGTAGGGTCGCTCCTGCCCGTCCGCGGATCGACGGCGCGGAAGGCAGCCGCGGGGGATCCGATCCCCGGGGAAACTTCGAGGGGACTCCGTGAAGAACATCAGCGCTCTCGCTCTCGGCTCGGTCATCCTCCTCCTCGGCGCGCTTCCCGCGCGCGCCACGGACAACGAGTACACCCGCGAGGGGGCCTACCTGGGGCTGGGAGGGTTCTACGCCCTCCAGAACGCGAGCGGGGTCTGGTCGCCGTCCGGCGACACGGGCGGTCTGGGCTTCATGGTCGGCTACCGCATGGTGCCCCAGATGAGCTGGGAGCTCGGAGGCAGCTGGCTCGACGAGTTCACACTCATCACCGGGGAGGACGTCGCCGTCGGGACCGTCACGGTGGCCGTCAAGCTCTACCTCGCCGAGCTCTTCGACGGCGCGCTGCTGGGCGGCCGGCTCCAGCCCTACGTGATCGGGAACGGCGGCATCATCGTGGGCACCCCCGCGAGCAAGGAGCAGATCGGCGGCGCCTTCGGCGGCGGTCTCGGGACCGAATACTACGTGACCCCGAACTGGGCGCTCAACGCCAACATCCAGTACAACGCGAACCGAGGCGCCTTCGACGGCATCGGCTACGTGGGGTTCACCCTGGGCGCGCTGTACCGCTTCTGAACGCCCTGCCCGCCGACTCCTCGCGCGGGTCCCGCTCGAGCCGGAGGCAGCCCCCATGACCTATCGCGTGATCCAGTGGGCGACGGGAAACGTCGGTGTCCACGCCCTGCGCGGCATCGCGCAGCATCCGGAGCTCGAACTCGTGGGCCTGTGCGTCCACAGCGAGAAGAAGGCGGGCCGTGACGCCGGAGAGCTGTGCGGCATCGGCGAGACGGGCGTCGTGGCGACCCACGACACCGACGCGGTGCTCGCGCTCGACGCCGACTGCGTGTCGTACATGGGCGCCACCGACTTCCGCCTGAACGACGCCATCGAGGACATGTGCCGCATTCTCGCCTCGGGCAAGAACCTCGTGACCACCTCGTTCGTCCCTCTGGTCTACCCGCCGGCCGTGATCCCCCAGATCCGCGAGCGGCTGGAGTCCGCGTGCCGGGACGGCGGGACCACGCTCTTCTGCTCAGGCATCGATCCCGGCTTCTCGCCGGATGCGCTCCCCATCGCGCTCTCGAGCCTTTCCGAGCGTATCGAGTCGATTCGCGCCCAGGAGATCTTCAACTACGCCACCTACGATCAGGCCGAGACGCTCTTCGAGGTCATGGGCTTCGGGAAGCCCCCCGGGCATCCGGCGCCGCTGCTGCTGCCCGGGGCCCTCACCATGGGCTGGGGACCCTCGGTGCGAATGGTGGCCGATGCCCTGGGCGTGACGCTCGACGAGGTTCGCCAGCTGCACGAGGTCGTCGTCGCCGACGCGCCCTTCGAGATTCCCGCGGGCAAGATCGACGCCGGGACGGTGGCCGGACTTCGCTTCGAAGTGCAGGGGATCGTCGCCGGCGAGCCGCGGATCGTGATCGAGCACGTCACCCGCCTGCGCGACGACATCGCGCCGCACTGGCCCCGGGGTAACGGTCCCGGCACCTACCGCGTCGTGATCGAGGGCATGCCGTCCATGCGCTGCGATCTCGACATCGGGTTCCGGAGCGACGACCACAACGTCGACGGGTGCGTCGCCAGCGCCATGCGCGTGGTGAACGCGATCCCGCAGGTCTGCCGGGCGGAGCCGGGGCTCAAGAGCTGGCTCGACCTGCCCGGCATCGCCGGGCGGGGCGCGCTGCGCTGACGTCTCGGGGGCCCGCCTTCGCTCGGCCTCGCCCCGGGAGCGTCCGATGAAACCACTCCGGCTGTTGCCGCTGCCGCGCCGAATCCAGGATGCGGGAGAAGGTGCGCCGGCCGACGCAGCCGTCTCGACGCAGGTCGACGCCGCGCTCCCGCCGCAGGGCTACGAGCTCGTGATCGGACCCGACGGCGTGCGGATCGGCCATCGCGACGCCGCCGGCCTCCGCTACGCGCGCGCCGCCCTCGCGCAGATCCGCGGTCAGTGCTCTGCGGCGCTGCCGGGACTTCGGATTCGCGACTGGCCCGACTTCCCGGTGCGTGGCTACATGCTCGACGTGAGCCGCGACCGCGTGCCGACGCACGCGACCCTCGCGCGCCTGGTCGATCTGCTCTCGTTGCTGCGACTCAACCAGCTCCAGCTCTACAGCGAGCACACCTTCGCCTACCGCGACCACGAGGCGGTCTGGCGCGACGCCTCGCCGCTGACGGCCGACGACGTGCGCCGCCTCGATGCGCTGTGTCGGGAGCGCGGAATCGAGCTGGTTGCCAACCAGAACTGCTTCGGGCACATGGAGCGCTGGCTGCGGCACCCGGCCTATCGCGACCGTGCGGAGACGCCGGAGGGCTGGGAATCGCGCCGGGGCGGGCGCCGCCCGCCGTCGGTGCTCGCACCCACGGACGACAACGCGCGCTTCGCCCTCGGTCTCGTACGCGAACTGATGGCGAATTTCAGCAGCCGCCGCGTCAACATCGGCTGCGACGAGACCTTCGAGCTGGGCCGGGGGCGCAGCCGGGAGGAAGTCGCGGTGCGCGGGCGCGAGCGGGTCTACCTGGACCACGTGCTGCGACTGCTGACGGGGTTGCGCGCGGACGGCTGCGAGGTCCAGTTCTGGGGCGACATGCTGCGCGGTCATCCGGAGCTCGTCGCGGAGCTTCCGCGCGACGACACGATCGCCCTCGTCTGGCACTACGAGGCCCCGCTGGGCGTAGAGGCGGTGGCGTCGCTCCCGGAAGCGGCGCGTGAGACCCTGGCCGAGTTCGGGCTCACGCCGGAGTCGCTGCGCGGCTTCGCCGGACACGTTCCGACTTTCGCGGATGCTGGTCTGCCGTTCTGGGTGTGTCCGGGAACATCGACATGGAATGCGCTCGTCGGCAGGTTGCCCAACGCGAAGGCGAACCTGTGTGACGCCGCCGAGGTGGGACTCGCCCACGGAGCGGGAGGCCTGCTCATCACCGACTGGGGGGACAACGGGCACCTCCAGCCTCCCTCGGTGAGCTTCCCGCCGTTGGCCTACGGCGCCGCGGTCGGCTGGTGCCTGGAGAGCAACCGCGGTCTCGACCTCGCGGGCGCCCTCGACGCGTTCGTCTTCGACGACCGGGCCGGTGAGCTCGGCGGCGCCCTCGAGGCGCTGGGCGCGCTCTACGCGGGCACGGGGCTGATCGCCGTGAACGCGAGCCCGCTCCAGACGGAGCTGCTGACGGAAGGTGCGCTCGGCTGCCTGGGCCGCGCCGACGCGGGCGGCGTCCGCGCCACGCTCGAGGCGCTCGACGAGGCCGCGGCGCGGATCGGCCGCTCGCGGCCCGCCTGTGCGGACGCCGACTGCGTGCGCCGCGAGCTGGTCCAGGCGATCCGCCTGGCGCGGCACGGAGCCTGGCGCATCGCCCGGGCCGCCGGCTTCGCGTGCCCCTCCGACGCGGAGCTTCGTCGCGACCTGTCCGAGGCCATCGAGGGGCAGCGCGCCTGCTGGCTCGAGCGCAGCCGCCCCGGCGGTCTGGCGGACAGCGTCGCCCGCCTCGAGCGAACGCTCGCGCAGTACGCGGCCTGAGATCCGCTCGGGGCGACGGCCCGTCGGTCGCCGCCGGCGCCGGGAATCCATACACTCCGCTGTCTTCGATGGCAGGGGGGGGCTCGTGTCCAGCGACGACGCGCCGCGGGCGACCGACTTCATTCGCAGCATCGTCGCCGCCGACGTCGCGGCCGGAAAGAACGGCGGCCGCGTCGTGACCCGGTTTCCGCCGGAGCCGAACGGCTACCTGCACATCGGTCACGCGAAATCGATCTGCCTCAACTTCGGCGTGGCCGCCGCGTACGACGGTGGTGTCTGTCACCTGCGCTTCGACGACACCAACCCGATCACCGAAGAGGGCGAGTACGTCCGCTCGATCCAGAGCGACGTGCGCTGGCTCGGCTTCGACTGGGGAGACCACCTCCACTACACGTCGGACTATTTCGATCAGCTCTACGCGTTCGCGGTCCGGCTCATCGAGAAGGGCGCGGCCTACGTCTGCGACCTCTCCTCCGAGGAGATCGCCGCGAGACGCGGGACGCTCACCGAGCCCGGCACGAACAGCCCGTACCGGGAACGCTCGGTGGCCGAGAACCGGGACCTCTTCGAGCGGATGCGGGCCGGCGAGTTCGAGAACGGCGAGCGCGTGCTCCGCGCCAAGATCAACATGGCCTCCCCCAATCTCACGCTGCGCGACCCCATCCTGTACCGCGTGCACAAGGCCTCGCACCACCGGACCGACGACCGCTGGTGCGTCTACCCCATGTACGACTTCGCCCACTGCCTCTCGGACTCGATCGAGGGCATCACGCACTCGCTCTGCACGCTCGAGTTCGCCGACCACCGCGCCCTCTACGACTGGATCCTCGACGAGGTCGGGGTGGATTGCCACCCGCCGCAGATCGAGTTCGCCCGCCTCAACCTGAGTCACACCGTCATGAGCAAGCGGATGCTGCGCGCGCTCGTGGAGGGCGGGCACGTGAGCGGGTGGGACGATCCCCGCATGCCCACGCTGTCGGGCATGCGCCGGCGCGGCTACCCGCCGGGCGCGATCCGACGCTTCTGCAACGAGATCGGCGTGGCGAAGCGCGACAACACGATCCAGCTGGCTCGCCTGGAGGCCTCGGTGCGCGACGAGCTGAACCGGCACGCGCAGCGGGTGATGGCCGTGCTGCGCCCCCTTCGCGTGGTGATCGAGAACTATCCCGACGGCCAGACGGAGGAGCTCGAGGCCGTGAATAACCCCGAGGACGCCGGCATGGGCACGCGCATGCTGCCCTTCTCGCGCGTGCTCTACATCGAGCGCGACGACTTCCTCGAGGATCCACCGCGGAAGTTCTTCCGCCTGGCGCCCGGTCGCGAGGTGCGCCTGCGCTACGCCTACTTCATCACCTGCACGGACGTGGTGAAGGACGAAGCCGGCGAGGTGATCGAGCTGCGCTGCCGCTACGACCCGGCCACCCGGGGCGGCGAGGCGCCGGACGGCCGCAAGGTCAAGGGTACGCTCCACTGGGTGTCGGCGGCCCACGCGATTCCGGCCGAGGTGCGTCTCTACGAGACCCTGTTCGACCGGGAGGACCCGGCCGAGGTCGAGGTGGGGAAGGACTTCACGGCGAACCTCAACCCGCACTCCCTCGAGACGCTGTCCGGCGGCCGCGTCGAGCCGAGCCTGGCCGGCGCCGCCGTGGGCACCCGGGTCCAGTTCGAGCGGCTCGGCTACTTCTGCGTGGATCCGGACAGCGCCCGGGGCTCGTTGGTGTTCAATCGCGGTGTCACGCTGCGCGACACGTGGGCCAAGATCGTGAAGAAGGGAGCCGCCTGAATCCCGCGCCCGCGGCGAGCGGTCTCAGGCCGCCTGCACGAAGGGAACGTCGCGGGCAGCGCCTTCGCTCATGCCGTCGCGGATCCGGTTACCGCACGGGCTGGGTGGTCAGCACGAGCCCCTTGTTCGCCATGCACTGGCGCTTCGCCGCTGCCCAGTCGATGCTCATCGGCCGCCGCGTCCGATCCGTCATCTCCGCCGTCGCGGCGCGATCGCACTCCCCCTCGGCCCTCTCCGCCACGTCGGGCGACACCGGGGAGCCGTCCTGGCTCACCCAGACGCCCTCGGTCTGCTGGCCGCCCAGGCCCTTGCACCCGATCGGGAATGACAGGGCGAACGAAGCGAGCGCGATCATCATCGCCGTGCGCATGCCTTGCACCTTCGTCCCCCCCCCACCTCGCCGGCGGGCAAGCTTAGTCCCACCCCGCCGCCCGCGCTAACGCTTCGCAGGAGCACGAGCGTCCGGGACCGAGCCGAGCCCCGCAGCGAAATCAAGCGCAGGCCATCACGGATTTCGCAAGGCGGCGCAGCCGCCGCGCAGTGAGCCGAAGGCGAACGAAGTCCAGCCAGGGACGGCCGAGCCATTCGCGGAGGGGCTCGGCTCGGCCCCGGCCGCGTCGCCACGCAGAAAGTCCCCGCGTCAGGCAGGCGCGTCGGGAGAGCGCAGCGCGTCGAGCCGCCCAGCCATCACCTCCGCGAGGATGCGCGAGCCCTCGAAGCGCTCGAGCAGGATCTTCGCGACCGCGGTGATCGGAACCGCCATCAGCGCGCCCACGATGCCCCAGAGCATGCCCCAGAAGATCAGCGACAGCAGAATGGTGACGGGATGGAGATCCAGGGACTGGCCCATGATCTTCGGGTCGACGATGTTCCCGATGACGATCTGGATCGCCCCTGGGATGGCGATGGCGAGGACGGCGACCGACGTCGAGATGTCAGGGCTCACGAGGACGACCGGCAGCGGCAGCAGCGTCGCGATCATCGAACCGACGCTGGGAATGAAGTTCAGCAGGAACGCGAACAAGCCGAAGACCAGCGCCAGGTCGACGCCGAGGAGCGTCAGCGTCAGCCCGACGAGAAAGCCAGTGGCGGCGGAGATCACCGCCTTGGTGATCACGTAGCGCTTCACGCGGGCCTCGGCCTCGCCCCAGACGCCGCTGGCGCGCTTGCGGGTGCCGTCACCCCCGACCATCAGGAAGATCACGAAGATCAGGACCAGGACGCTCTGCGAGAGGATCCCGACGATGGCGTTGGTGGTTCCGAGGAGCATGCCGCCCACGCTACGGACGGCGATCTGCGACAGATTCGCGAACTCGGTCTCCGGGAGGACATGGCGGAGCTCCGCCGGGACCCGATCGGTTACCTGTTCGAAGAGCTGGGCGAGCTGTGACTGGTAGGCCGAGGCGTTCGCGGAGAGCTGACCCACCGAGACCGAGATCAACACGGCGAGCAGGTCGAAGAGCACGAACGCCCCGACCGCGGTCACGGCCAGCGCCACCGAGCGCGGCAGCTTCAGCCGGCGCATCGCGAAGTCGACGAACGCGGAGAGGATCAGCGAGAAGAACAGGGCGAGAACGAAGGGAATCATCAGCGAGCGCAGCCAGTAGAGGGCCACCCCGACCGCGATCACGGTGAGCAGCACCAGGCAGACGGTCGGGATCCGCTGGTTCAATCGTCCGTGTCCTGGTGGACGAGGGGGGTGCCGGCGGCGAGCGCGCCCTCGACGAACTGGCCGTAGTCCTTGCCGTAGCTCGTCAACTCCACGCCGAAGCCGCTCGTCGCGAGGCGCCCGGCCATGGGAACCGTGTTCCAGCGGACCACGCCGGCGACGGTGATCGGACGCTTCGACAGGGTTTCGAACACGAGCTCGATCGGGACTCCGTCGGGAGGCAGGAGCGGGCTCATGACGAACAGGCCGTAGCGCGAGACGTCGCGGATCCGCCCCTCGCCACGGGAGTTTCCCGCCTCGAACTTCGCAGCGAGCCGGCGGACGAGGGGGATGCGCTCCTCGGTGGTCACGAGTTCAGGCCCTCCTGCGGCGGTCGCTCCGAACCGGGTACCGCGGATCCGGGCTCTTCGCTAGCCGGGGCGGCCCCCCGCGGAAGCAGCCCCGCGCTCACAGCAGCGGGAGCTGATGGGGCTGGCCGACCGCCTCGTCGAAGCTGCTGTCCACCTGCGGCAGGATCGCGTCCGCGACGGGACGCAGCACGCGCTCGAGGTAGTGGCTGCGGTCGATCGCCTCGGGAAGCGGGCGCCCCGGGAGCACGGGCTCGGGGCCGCTCTGCGTGATCACGTAGCGCACCACCGGTCCCACCTTGCCGCCCGCCTTGCGGGCGGCCTGGATGTGGGGCGGCGTCGTCGCGGTGTAGCGCTCCACGGATCCCTTGCGGATGCGCTTGGCGTACACGAGCTCCGCGTCGAAGTCTCCCGCCGCGACGCCCGTCACCAGGTTCCGGACGAAGGACGGCACATCCTCGTCCCGGAAGAGCCGCGTGAGCATCCCCTGCTGCAGGCGGCGAGCGACAGCCGGCCAGTCGCGCCGCACGGATTCGAGCCCGACGATCACGAGCCTTCCGTCGGCCCAACCGGCGTAGCGCTTCTTGCTCCCGCTCTTGCCGCCCCGCACGCGCGGGAGGAAGAAGCGCTCGAACAGGCGCTCGAATACGAGCTCGAGGCGGGGCTCGACCCGGTACTCGGCGCGGACCCGCTCGTCGATGCGCCGCTCGACGCGCTCGCGCAGCCTCTCGGCCTGCGCCCGTGCGGCCTCGGGACGCGCACCGGCCTCGAGCTGGACGAAGACGGAGTCCGTGTCGCCGTACAGCACCCGCACGCTCTCGTCTTCGAACGCCTCGCGCGTCCAGCGCAGCGTCTGCTGCCCGAAGCCCGTGATGGCGTTCGCGACGTCGGGGTCGAAGAAGCGACACGACCCGGCGCCCAGCACGCCGAAGAGCGCGTTCATCATGATCTTGATGGCCTGGTCGGCGTGGCGGTCCCCCCGACGTTTCGCGTCTTCGCGCCTCTCCATGAAGCGCTCGATGACGGCGGGGAGGATGGCGTCCCCCCGCGCGAAGCGCGCGCCCCCCGGCGCTTCGATCGCGGCCTCGGCGTCAGCCCCCCGAGCGTGTGCGAGCGGGTCGAGGTTGAAGGTCCGGATCAGGCTGGGATACAGGCTCTTGAAGTCGAAGACCGCGACGTTGGGGAAGATGCCGGGCTGGGGCTCCAGCAGCGCGCCGCCTCTCACCCGCGCCGTCTTGCGCTCCGACGCGACGCTGGGAGCCACGACGCCGCGACGGCGAAGCTCGGGCAGATAGACCAGATCGAACGACGCGATGCTCGCGCCGACCCGGTCGAGCTGCATGCCGGAGAGCAGGCTGCGCTCGAGGGTGAGATCGAGCAGACCTTCGCGTTCGAGAATGTCGATCACCAGGCGCGCGTCCTCGAGGTTGTAGGCCGCGAGCGCGGCGGGGTCTTCCCGGTAGAGCCGGGTGATCTCGGCTGCGGCGTCGGGCGCATCGGGGTCCAGGAGCTTTCCGCGGTCGAGCACGGCGCGGGCCACCGTCTCGAGGCGGTAGTCCTCGAGGCGCAGGGCGTCGCGCACCAGCGCAATCCCGTCGAGCACCATTCGCCCCGGAACGTCGGCCCGCGTCTGGCGCGTGAAGCCCGGGTCCTGCTGAAACGAGACGGCGCCGTCCACCCGACCCAGCCGAGCCGTCAGCCCGAGCGCCCGGGCGCGCCGCACCCAGGTGCGCAGGTCGAAGTCGACGACGTTCCACCCCGTGAGGATGTCGGGATCCAGCTCGCGAATGCGATCGCCGGCTGCCGCGAGCAGGTGGCGCTCGTCCGGGTGGATCCGCGCGCCGGGGACCGGCGCGCGCGCAACCAGATGGACCTCCGCGACGTCGCGACCCGCGAGCGCGATCGAGTAGATCTCGCTCGCGTCGGGGGAGGTCTCGAGATCGATCGAGAGCGTGCGCAACGGCGGGCGGCAGTCCGCCGGCTTCAGCTCCGGGTTGCGAAAGGCGACGAGCCCTGGCCGGACCGCCTCCGCCCTGCCCTCGATGGACACGCCGGCGCGGATGCCTCGATCGATCAGGTAGCGGTAGGCGAAGCGGATGTCCGCCTCGAGCGCGCGCCCGCCGTTTCGCTCCAGCGACTCCCTCAGCGGAGGCACGTCGCCGGGAAGCTGCGCCACCACCTCGACGACCTTGCGCCCCGCCATGTCGCACAGATCGGTCTCGTGAAGCTCCACGCCGGGTGCGCCCGCAAGGAGCCCCGCCTCGTCACGGGCGACGAAGAAGTAGGGCCGGAAGCGATCGTCCTCGACGAGGAAGGCGACGTCGTGCTCGAGGCGTCCGACGAGGCGCACGATGGGGCGTCCGTCGCGGATGCGGTAGCTGGAATGCAAGATCAGGCCAAGCGGCACGGGGGGTCCGTCACGAGCGATTCGGCTCCCGATACTACGCCAGGGTCTGCGGGGTGGCAGAGCCGCGCGTCCGCGACGGCACGGCGTTCGCATGAAGATGCTCCAGCGGAGAGATCCGGCCCGGATTCTCCTACGGGAGGTTTCGATGGGGCGAATTGCTACAAGTGCCGCCGTCGTTGGCGGCAGACCGCCCCGACGTTGCTCCGTGGCCTGGATCGGGACGGCGCTGCTGCTGGCGGTCGGCGGAGGCGGGTGCGATCGGCCCTCGTCCCCGCCGCCGTCGGTGCAGGCCGCAGGGACGGCGCCCGAGGCCGTGGTCGAGGTCCGTACGGCCCGGGTCCGGCGGGGGGCGATCCTTCAGCGGATCTCCGCACCGGGGAGCCTCGTCGCGAGGCGCGAGAGCCGCATCGGGTCGGAGGTGCGCGGGCGCATCGAGCGCATCTTCGTCGCCGAAGGCGATCGCGTAGCGGCCGGCGACCCCCTCTTCCAGATCGACCCGAAGACCTACGAAGCGGTGTTGCGCCAGGCGGAGTCGGGTGTCGACCTCGCGGCCGCCGAGCGGCGTCAGGCCGAATCCGATCTCCGGCGCGCGCAAGCGCTGCGCAGCCAGGACGTCGTCTCGGAGGACGACATCGCCCGCCTGGAGACGGCCGTCGCGTTGACGCGAGCGCGCAAGCGGCAGGCGATCGAGGCCGTGGCCCTGGCCCGGCGCAACGTGGAGCAGACCCTCGTGGGCGCGCCCTTCAGCGGCTCGATCGTGGCGCGCCTGGTCGACGAGGGGACGACGGCGCTGGTGCAGCCGCAGACGATCGTGGTCGTGATCCAGGAGACCTCCGATCTCGAGGCGCGGGCCGCGATTCCGGAGAGTCGGCTCACGGCGGTGAGCATCGGCGACCCGGTGCTGCTTCACGTCGAGGGGCTGCCGGCGCCCATCCAGAGCGAGATCAGCGCCGTGGGCGACGCGATCGACCCCGCGACGCGGACCTATCGCGTGAAGATGCGCGTGCCCAACCCGGAGCACCGGCTCAAGGCCGGCGTCTTCGCCCGGGTCGAGATCCTGCCCGAGGCGAAGCGGGACGTGGTCCTGGTTCCGCGCGCGGCGATCCGATCGGAGGAAGGCCGCTCGCGCGTGTTCACGGTGCGGGGCGGACGCGCGGTCGCCGTGCCCGTGCAGCTGGGCATCGTGTCCGAGGACGCCGCCGAGGTCCTGCACGGTGTGCGCGTCGACGAGGAGGTGATCGTCGGAGCGGCCGCCCGGAACATCGCCCCCGGCATGCGCGTCGAGGTGCTCTCGGACGACGACGGCGTCGTCGAATCGAACGCGGACGCGGCGCCACCGGGCGGAGATCGAACGTGAAGATCGCCGACTTCTCCATCCGCCAGCCGGTCTTCGCCGTGATGCTGATCGGCGGCCTGGTCGTGCTCGGGTTGATCTCGATGCCCCGACTGGGCCTCGACCTCTACCCCCGCGTCGAGTTCCCGATGGTGGCGGTGACGACGGTGCTCGCGGGCGCCGCCCCCGAGACGGTGGAGAGCGAGGTCTCGCAGGTCCTCGAAGAGGCGATCAACACGATCGAGGGAATCGAGACGCTCCGCAGCCGGTCGAGCGACTCCCTGTCGCTCGTGCTCGTCGAGTTCGATCTGGCGTACGAGGTCGGGGAGAAGGCCCAGGAGGTGAGAGACAAGGTCGCGGCGGTGCGGGGAGAGCTCCCGCCCGACGCCGAGCCACCGGTGGTCGAGCGCCTCGATCCGGATGCGGTGCCGATCATGGCGGTGATGGTCGCCGGGCCCTACGCGATCCGGGCCCTCAGCGAGTACGCGGACAAGCGCATCAAGCCGAGGCTCGAGCGGATCGCCGGCGTCGGCAGCGTCACGCTGGTCGGCGCCCGCGAGCGCGAGATCCGGATCTGGATCGACCCGCTGCGCCTGAGCGGCTACGGCCTGGCCGTGGACGACGTGATCGCGTCGGTCCAGAGCGAGCACGTCGAGCTGCCCGGCGGCCGCCTCGAGACGGATCGCCGCGAGTGGGCGTTGCGGACCCGGGGCAAGCTCGTCTCGCCCGAGCTTTTCGGCGGGATCGTTCTCGCCAACCGCGGCGGCTCGGTGATCCACCTGCGCGACGTCGCGAGCGTCGAGGACGGCATGGCCGACGAGCGCACGCTCTCGCGGCTGAACGGACGCCGCGGCGTGTCGCTGCTGGTCCGGCGCCAGTCGGGCGAGAACACGGTTGCCGTCGCCGACGCCGTCAAGAGCGATCTCGAGGCGATCCGCCGCGATCTTCCGGCGGGCTACGAGATGATCGTGGCGACCGACACCTCGAAATTCATCAAGAGCTCCGTGCGCGAGGTGGCGATCGCGCTGGCGTGGGGCGCCCTGCTCGCGTCGCTGGTCGTGCTCCTCTTCCTGCGCAACCCGCGCTCGACGCTCATCGCCGCGATCGCGATTCCCTCGTCGATCGTGGCGAGCCTCGGCTTCTTCTACTTCTTCGGCTTCACGCTCAACACCATGACGCTGATGGCGCTCTCGCTCTCCATCGGCCTGCTCATCGACGATGCGATCGTCGTGCTGGAGAACATCTACCGGCGGATGGAGCGCGGCGAGGCGCCGCAGCAGGCGGCGTCGGCCGGCACCAGCGAGATCGGCCCGGCCGTCGTGGCGACGACGCTCGCCATCTGCGCCGTCTTCGTGCCGATCGCCTTCCTGTCGGGCGTGGTGGGGCGCTTCTTCCGCGAGTTCGGGCTGGTGGCGGTGTGCGCCGTCGCCACGTCGCTGCTGGTCGCACTCACGCTCACGCCGATGCTGTGCTCGCGCTTCCTTCGCGTGCAGTCCGAGCACGGCCGCCTGTACCGATGGATCGAATCCGGCTACGTCCGGCTCGAGGCGAGCTACCGGCGCGCCCTGGCGTGGGGGCTTGGCCATCGCCTCGCCGTCGTCGGGATTGCCCTGGCCGCGGTGGCGGTCGGCGTCGGTCTCGCGCGCAGCGTGCCCAAGGAGTTCCTGATCGTCGAAGACCGCAGCGAGTTCAACATCTGGCTGAAGCTGCCGCTGGGCAGCCCCCTCGACCAGACGCTCGCGGCGACCGCAGGCGTGGAGGCGCAGCTGCTGAGCCTCCCCGAGGTGACGGCCGTCTTCTCGACCATCGGTTCGGGCTCGAAGAAGCGCGTCAACGAGGCCGAGATCTACGTCGCGCTGCTCGACAAGCGCGAGCGCGACCCGACGCAGCAGGAGATCATGGCCGAGCTGCGCGGGCGGATTGCCGCGCTGGGACTCGGCCTCGACGACTTCGCCATCGAGGAGCTGGGCGTCATCGACGTGGGGTCGCGCCAGGCCCAGCTCATGTACTCGGTTCGCGGGCCGGACATCGACCGCCTCCAGTACTTCGCGAACAGCCTGGTCGAGCGCATGCGACGGGCGGGGGGCTACGCCGACCTCTACCTGTCCTACGAGACGGGCAGGCCCGAGATCGCGCTGAACATCTCACGCGAGCGGGCGGCGGACCTCGGCGTGCCGGCGCTCGCGATCGGACGCAGCGTCTCGACGCTCTTCGCCGGCTACAAGGTGACGACCTTCGAGGAGGGCGGCGAGCGCTATGACGTGCGCGTGCAGGTCCGGCCCGAGTACCGGGACGACCTGGAGCGGCTGGGCATGGTGCAGGTGCGGGCGGCGAACGGCGCGCTGGTGCCGCTGGAGAACCTGGTGAGCCCGCGAATCGGCAGCGGCCCCGTGCAGATCGATCGCGAGAACCGCAGCCGTAGCATCACCCTCTACGGAAACCTGTCGGGCAAGGCGGCCGGCGCGGCCGACCGCGAGATCAAGGCCTTCGCGTCCGAGCTCGGCATCGGCGGCGAGTACGAGTTCGCGGCCATGGGGCAGTCGCGACGTCTGCACGAGACCATCGACGCCATCACGTTCGCCTTCGTGCTGGCGCTGATCGCGATCTACATGATCCTGGCGTCGCAGTTCAACTCCTTCGTGCACCCGTTCACGATCATGCTCTCGGCGCCCCTGTCCTTCATCGGCGCCTTCGCCGCCATCGCCCTGATGGGCTCCGCGCTGGACCTGATGGGGCAGATCGCGTTTCTCATGCTGATGGGCATCGTGATGAAGAACGGCATCCTGCTCGTGGACTACACGAACACCCTGCGGTCGCAGGGACGCTCCCTGACCGAAGCCGTGCTCGAAGCCGGCCCCGTCCGCATGCGTCCCGTGCTCATGACCGCGGCATCGACGATCTGCGGCATGCTGCCGGTGGCCCTCGGAACGGGCGACGGCTCGGAGTGGCGCAGCCCCATGGGCATGATTGCGATCGGAGGCCTCGCGACCTCGACGTTCCTGACGCTACTGGTCGTCCCCATCGCGTACACGTTGATCGACGACGCCCAATCGTGGATCGCGCGCGGGCTGCGGCGCGTGCGCGGCGGCTGGCCCGGGGACCGGGGCGCCTGGCACCGTCACCTCGGTCGGAAGGCCGCCTAGGCCGGCGGCGTCAGGCCGCGCGGCGTCAGGCCGGTGGCGGTCACCGCTTCGCGCACCAGGGCTTCCACCTCCGGCTCCCACAAGAAGGAGACGTGGCTCCCGTGGTACCAGACCACGCGCGGGCGCTCCCAATGCAGCCAGAGGTCGCGCGCGTGATCCGTCGGGGCGAGGTGGTCGGCCAGCCCCGCGTAGAGGTAGCGGCGCTCGCGCGGCACCCGGGGTGGGAGGGCCAGCGGCGAGACGACGCGCAACAGGCGCTCGGCGTTCTCGAACGAGAAGCCGACCCGTGAGGCGGCGCGGATCAGGAGGTCCGGCACGTGCGCGCGCATCAGCCGCACGAAGTCCGCGGCGGGGATCCCGGCGATGCTGCAGTCGAGGTCTTCCTCCAGGGCCGCGAGCAGCGCCGTCGTGTAGCCGCCGAGCGAGACGCCGTAGGTGCCCACCGCCGGCGCGCCGTGCGAGCGCAGCCAGCCGACGAGACGGCGCACGTCCCAGATCGCCTGCGCCTGGGCGTGGACGGTGTCGAGGAAGTCGCCGGTGAGGAAGCCGTCGCCGCCCCGCCAGCCCACGCTCCGTGGCCCGTGGAGCGGGAGCACGGGAATCGCCACGTTGAGCCCGAGCGTCCGGTGCAGCCAGCGGACCCGGAAGCCGGTGAAATCCACGACCGGACGGCCCATGCGGTAGCCGGGGATGCAGACGAGCCACGGCCGCATGCGCCCGGGGTGCTTGATCAGCCAGGCGTGCGCGGTGCGGTTGGCTGCGTAACCGAGCCAGCGCTCGCGACCCGGCTCGCCGGGATGGGGCTCGTAGCCGCTGGCGAAGCGCAGGTGGCGGTACGCGAGTCCGGGCCCGGCGATCTCGTCGAAGCTCGCCGCCTCCAGCGGCGGCGGGCTTTCGTGGTAGCGCGCGGGATCGGCGAGCCAACCGCGCTTCGCGAAGAGCGCGAGCGCCTCGTCGACCTCCTGCGCGACCCGCCGTCGCTCGCGGCGCGAGACGATCGTGGCGGAGACCAGCTCGGTGGTGAAGAGGAACTCGTCGAGAGCGACCTTCGCCGCGACCGTCACGCCACGGCGCACGGCGGGGACGCCCCGCTGTCGCCGCCGTGAGCGCCGTTTCGCCCAGCGCAGGCCCAGCAGGAGAGGCGCCGCGCCCGAGCGCAGTGCGAGCTCCACACCCCCGGTGACCGCCCCCAGCATGCGACACCACCCCCGAGTCGCGTCCGCCAGGGGTCGTATCGGCGGTCCCGGTCGCCCGGCTTTAGCGGCCTCCTCGGCTCAGCACCGCTCTGCCTCCCACTGCATTCCGGGGCTCGGCAGCGCCGTGTGCGAGCCGTGCTCTCAGTCCGCGGTCCCGGCGACGGGGTCGGGGAGATCCAGCAGGCGGGCGAGCAGGCGCGAGCAGGGGTTGGTGACC
>JAOTUO010000011.1 GCA_029863845.1 Myxococcales bacterium | reverse complement strand
CGCGTTTCGCGCGGAGCTTGCGGACTCGCTCCAACTTCTCGCGCACGGCCGCGTTCTCGGGCTCCAAGTGGGCCGCGAACACGAAGTTGCTCTCGGTGTACTCGTGCCCGCAGTAAACCCGCGTGGAATCCGGCAGCGCGCCCAGCTTTTCGTGAAGCGCCGTGAACATCATCTCCGGCGTTCCCTCGAAGAGGCGCCCGCAGCCGCCGGCGAACAGCGTGTCGCCGCAGAACAGCGCGCCGGCCTCGTCGAAGACGTAGGCGATGTGCCCGCGGGTGTGAGCGGGGATGAAGAGGATCCGGGCCGTCTGCCCGCCCACGTCGAGGGTGTCGTCTTCCTCCAGCCCGTTCGTCAGCCCCGGCAGCCGCCCCTCGTCCGAGGCGTGACCGAAGACCGGCGCGCCGTAGCGCTTCGCGAGGTCTGGATTGGCGGCGGAGTGGTCGAGGTGGTGATGGGTCGACAGCACTTTCGTGACACGGACCCCCAGCGCGTCCACGCGCTTCATCACGGGATCCGCCTCCGGCGCGTCGACGACGGCGGCTTCGCCGCTCTCCTCACACGCGATGAGGTAGGTGTAGTTGTCGCCCAGGGTGGGGATTCGCTCGACGCGCAGGCCCATGGCGGCGGAGGCTAGCAGCCGGGGCCTCGCGCTTCACGCAAGCGGGAGCGTGAGCTGGCCGGCGCGCGGAGCGGGTCGGGCGGCCGCGGTGCCTTTCGCGGGCGCGGGCGCCGCGGCCGACGCGCCGTTGCCCGCCGTCGTCGGATGGGCATCGGCGCGTCCCCCGAAGGCCGGGCAGCGATCGCGGTACTCGCACCAGCCGCAGAGGGGGCCGGGCCGCGTCTCGAAGTCGGTCTCGCCCCGGATGCGGTCGATCAGCTCCATCGTGCGCACGCGCAGATCTTTCAGCTGGTCCGGCGTGCGCGAGGAGGTCCGGACCTGGTCGGGGAGCAGGTAGTGCCAGATCAGCCGGATCGGGCGCTCCTCTCCGTAGATCCGGGCAACGCCGATCTGGTACAGGGCGAGCTGTCGGTCCCGATCCAGCTTGTCCTGCGAGGGAACGCGGCGGGAGGTCTTGTAGTCGTGGATCTCGATGGCCTCGTCCCGCGCTCGCACGATCCGGTCGATCACGCCCTGCATGCGGTAGTCGCCCCGATCGTCGAGGTCGAAGGTGACGCGCCGCTCGACGTCCAGTGTCTCGTCGCTTTCGAAGGGGTAGAAGCGGCGGTAGTAGTTGGTGAGGCAGCGCTCTCCGAGCCCGCGGTAGGAGGCCACGGAGTTCTCGGGCCGCGCGACACGCACGCGCTCCGCAGCGTAGTGCTCGTCCCACAGAAGCTGGAATCGGCGCAGCACCTGGGAGAGGCTCGGAATCCGGCTCTTCCCGACTGCGATGTAGAGGCGCTCGAGCACCTCGTGCACCCGCTTGCCCACGAACTGCTCGATGGACTCGGTGTCCGAAGGCACGCGCAGCACGTACCGGTAATGGAACTTCTTCGGGCAGTCCTCGAAGCTCGAGAGACGCGAGTGGCTGAAGACCCCCAAACCCTGACCCCCCACGGCGCCTACGGCGCTGGCCTCACTCCGGGTGCTCGGGGGGTCACGTCCGGGCGGAGACCGGCCTGCCACCGATCACGGCCCACCCTACCATCTCGAGCGGAGCGACGGCAATTCGCCGGCGCGCTATTCTCCGAAAGCTTCCGCAGGAGGTCCTCCCATGGCCACCCGCCCTCTGCGGGGTCCCAGCGTCTCCGCCGACGTCGAAAATCTCGAGGCGGCGATCCAGTCCGCGATCGCGGTGCTTTCGACGAGCGCGGACGATGTGCTCACCAAGGCCGCCGGCGAGGGCCTCCCCGACCCCGTCGAGGTCACCGACTGGGTGGAGCGGACCAAGCGCCTGGTCCTCACCCCAGTCGACCGCTCGGCCCTCCGCTCCGAGGTGCCGCACCTGGCCCATCGGCTGCTCGCGCTCCTGCGCAGCCTGAATCTGCGCGACGACCTTCCCCCCGAGTCGATCGTGGCCCGTTTCCTGCCCCGGTTGCCGGCGATCCGATCGCTGCTGTCGCAGGACGTCGAGGCAGCGTACGACGGGGATCCCGCCGCCCGGAGCTTCGCCGAGATCGTGGTCTCCTATCCCGCGATCCGGGCCGTCGCGATCTTCCGCATCGCGCATGAGCTGCACGTGCTCGGCACCCCGATCCTGCCGCGCATGATGACCGAGCACGCCCACGACCGGACTGGAATCGACATCCATCCCGGGGCGCGGATCGGCCGGCGCTTCTTCATCGACCACGGCACAGGCGTAGTGATCGGCGAGACGACCGAGATCGGCAACGACGTCCGGATCTATCAGGGCGTGACGCTCGGTGCGCGGTCGCCGCGGCACGGGGAGATGCTTCGCGGGCGCAAGCGGCACCCGACGATCGAGGACGACGTGACGATCTACGCGGGCGTCACGATCCTCGGCGGGGAGACCGTGATCGGCCGGGGCAGCGTGATCGGCGGCAACGTCTGGCTCACCGAGTCGGTCCCGCCGGGCTCGAAGGTGGTCGGCGAGCCGCCGCGCCAGATGGTGCGCCGGCGCAGCGACGCCGAAGAAGAAGACAACCCCCACCAACTCCACTGGGACATCTAGCTTGATCGTCTCAACCGCGTCGACGTCATTCCGGCGTACGGCCGCGCTCGGGGTCGTGTGCCTGGGACTCGCCCTCCCCGCCGTTGCCGCCGACACCGAGCCCGAGGGCTGGGCCTACGAGGTGTCCCACGAGATCATGAGTCCCTTCTGTCCGGGTCGGAGCCTGGCCGATTGCCCGAGCCCCCAGGCGGAGAGCCTGCGGGCCTGGATCGTCGTTCAGGAGGCGACCGGCCGGAGCCGCGCCGACGTCGAGGCGGAGTTGCTCGAGCGCTACGGAGACGTGATCCGCGCCGCGCCGAGCGCGGAGGGGATCGGCCTCGCCGCGTACGTGATCCCATTGGCGGCATTCGTGGGGGGGGGCGTGCTGGTGGGCATCTTTCTGCGGCGTAACACGCACAAGGGCGCGGCACCGGCGTCTGCGACCGCCGAGGCGTTCGATCCCGAGCTCGCGAGGCTCGTCGACGCGGAGCTCGAACGCGGCGAAACCCCCGTAGACCCCTCGGGATGAAGATCTACACCCGTCGCGGCGACCGCGGCGAGACGGATCTCTTCGGCGGGGGGCGCGTCGCCAAGGACGACCTGCGCGTGGAGGCCTTCGGCGCCGTCGACGAGCTGAACGCGTTCGTCGGGATCTGCGTGGCCGCCACGATCCACGCGGACCTTCGCGAGATCCTGAGCGTCATCCAGAGCCGGCTCTTCGACCTCGGTGGGTATCTGGCGACGCCCGACGCGAAGCGTCGGACTCGCAGCGGCGTGCCCGAACCCACCGACGCCGACGTGACGGAGATCGAGCGGCACATCGATGCGTTGGATGCGGAGGTCGAAGGGCTGCAGCGCTTCGTGCTGCCCGGCGGTTGCCTGGCCGCCGCGGCTCTGCACGCGGCGCGCACCGTCTGTCGCCGGGCGGAGCGCCGGAGCGTCGCGCTGCACCGCGACAGCCCGCTCAGCGAGGCGTCGCTGCGCACGCTCAATCGCCTATCCGACCTGCTCTTCGTGATGGCGCGCGTCGAGAACCGCCGCGCGGGCGTCGCCGACGTCGAGTGGGAGGGTCGAGGGCGCTGACCCCAGGTACCGCACCGGACGCTCGAGGCGGAGCCGCAGCAGCGTTCCCACGACGAGCCCCACGACCAGGGCGAAGAGCAGTGCCAGCAGTACGAAGCGCAACGCCTTCACGCCGTCGTCTCCCGAGGCGAGCGTAGCGCGGCCCGGCGCCGGGGAGCCGCGATCGCGGCTATACTCATCCGTCGGAGGTCGCGATGCGGAGACGAAGGCGGGTTTGGTGGATCGGAGCGCTCCTGGGCGTCGGCGCGTGGGTGCCGTCGGCGCTCGCGCAGCCGCCCTGCGGGCCCGAGCCGCTTCCCGAACCCGGCTGTGTGATGGGCCCCTGCGTAGGCGGCCGGTGGGTGCAGGAGTGCCCGTACAACGACCCGGTCGCCTGCGGCCCGAAGCCGATCCCGGGTCTCGGCTGCCTCATCGGCGGCTGCGTGGACGGTCGCTGGGAGCAGATCTGCGACGTCACCAACCCGATCGAATGCGGTCCGGAGCCGGAGCTCCCCCCGGTTGGCTGCCGCGTGGGCGACTGCGTCGCGGGCGACTGGGAGCTGATCTGCAACGAGCCGATCCCGAATCGGCCGCTCCGTCCGGTCTACTGAAGACCACGGAACCCCGCTCGCCGGCGGCTCACCGCGCGCGCGGCTTGCGGAGCGCAGCCTCGATCTCGCGACCGAGGGTGGCGATCAGCGCGAACGCGGTGGCCGCAGCGTCCTCGCGAATGCGGGCGCGCAGCGCGGACGGCCCCCCGATTGCGTCCAGGCCGAAGCTCCCGTAGCGAAGCTCCAGGGTCTCGAGGACGAAGCCCTCGCGTCCCCGCCGGCGCCGTTCGCGCAGCCCGTCCCCCTCCAGCAGCGCCTGGCGATGGGCGTCGAGTGCGGCGGCGAGCGCGTCGATGCCGGTGGCGTCGCGGGCGGACGCCAGCAGGACGGGAGGTGGCGCTGCCTCGTCCTGCCGCCCGCCCAGGGCCAGTCCGCTCTCGAGCTCGCCGGCCGTGCGCGCGGCGTCGGCGCCGAGATCGCTCTTGTTCACCACGAAGATGTCCGGAGCCTCGAGGATGCCCGCCTTCATGAACTGGAGGAGGTCGCCCGTGCCCGGGTTCACGACGTAGACCAGGGTGTCCACCAGCGCCGCCACCGCGATCTCGGATTGGCCCACGCCCACCGTCTCGACGAACACGCGGTCGTAGGCCGCGGCGAGGATCACGACCGCCGCGCGTGTCCCGTCGGCCAGGCCGCCGAGCCGGTCGCGCGCCGCCATGGAACGGATGAGCACGCCGGGGTCGGCGCTGCCCGAGCGCACGCGGATGCGATCGCCCAGGAGGGCGCCGCCGCTCTCGCGGCTGGAGGGGTCGACGGCGACGATGGCGAGCGTCGTGCCGCGCGGTCGCAGCGTGCGCACGAGGGCGTCGAGGAGCGTCGACTTCCCGGCACCGGGGGCGCCGGTGATCCCGATGCGCGCGGCTCCCGGATACGGCGCTCGGCGCTCCAGCGTGTCGAGCAGCGCCAGGGCGTCGCGGCGGCGCTCGGGGCGGCTGTCGTCGGCGAGGTTGAGGGCCTGGGGAACGGCGTCGCGGTCGCCGGCGAGCAGGCGCTGCGCGAGATCACTCGCCAGGGGCCGACTCCGACACGACGTCGACGACGTCGCTCAGGATCCGGGTGAGGTCGAAGTCCTTCGGGGTGTAGACCCGACGCACGCCGGCGCGCCGCAGCGCTTCGGCGTCGGACTCGGGGATGATCCCGCCGACGACGACGGGCACGTCGTCGAGTCCGAGCTTCCGCAGCCGATCGAGCACGTCGATCACGAGTACCCCGTGGGAGCCCGAGAGGATCGACAAGCCGATCACGTGGACGCCCTCGTCCCGCGCGGAGCGGGCGATCTCGTCGGGCGTGAGACGGATGCCTTCGTACACGACCTCCATGCCGACGTCGCGCGCCTTCACGGCGATCTGTTCGGCGCCGTTGCTGTGGCCGTCGAGTCCGGGCTTGCCGACCAGGATCTTGAGCGGCCGCCCGAGCCGTTCCGAGAGCGCGTGGACGCGTCCGCGCACCTCCTGGGTCCGGGGGCCCGACGCGTCGAGCTTGCGCGCGACCACGCCGGTCGGCGCGCGGTACTCGCCGAAGAGGGAGCGCAGCGCGTCGGACCACTCGCCGGTGGTCACGCCGGCGTGGGCGGCGCGGATCGAGGGCGGCATCACGTTGCCGCCGTCCTGGACCACGTCCTTCAGGTTCTGAAGCGCCGCCGCGACCTCCACCGCGTTCCGGCGGCTCCGGAAGGCCGCGAGCCGCTCGATCTGGTCGCGCTCCGCCGACTCGTCGACGCGCAGGACGTTCGTCGCGCCCGCGGTCAACGGCGAGGGCTCGCTCTCGGTGTAGGCGTTCACCCCGACGACCGTGAGCTCGCCGCTCTCGATCGCGCGGGTACGCTGCGTGTGCGACGCGACGAGCCGCTGCTTCATGAAGGCGTTCTCGACCGCCGCGACGGCGCCGCCCATGGCGAGCACCTGCTCCATCTCCTCACGCGCCGCTTCCCGCAGGTCCCGGGTCCGGGCCTCGACGACGTGCGAGCCGTCGAAGAGGTCCGCGTACTCGAGCAGGTCGGTCTCGTACGCCAGGATCTGCTGGATGCGCAACGACCACTGCTGGTCCCAGGGGCGCGGGAGTCCCAGCGCCTCGTTCCAGGCCGGCAGCTGGAGCGCGCGACACCGCGCCTTCTTCGAGAACGTCACGCCGAGTGTCTCGAGGGCGATGCGGATCACGTTGTTCTCGGGCTGCGCTTCGGTCAGGCCCAGGCTGTTGACCTGGACGCCGTAGCGGAAGCGGCGCAGCTTGGCGTCCTCGACGCCGTAGCGCTCGCGCGTGAGCCCGTCCCACAGCTCCGCCATCGCGCGGACCTTGCAGATCTCCTCCACGAAGCGGATCCCCGCGTTGAGGAAGAACGAGATCCGGCCGACGATGCGAGGCAGGGCCTCCGACGGCACGTCGTCCCGCGCCCGCACCGCGTCGAGCACGGCCAGCGCCGTCGCCATGGCGTACGCGATCTCCTGCACCGGCGTCGCCCCGGCCTCTTGCAGGTGGTAGGAGCAGATGTTGACGGGGTTCCAGCGGGGCAGGGCGTCCACGGTGTACGCGACCATGTCGCTGATCAGCCGCAGCGAGGGCCCCGGTGGGAAGATGTAGGTGCCGCGCGAGAGGTACTCCTTGATGATGTCGTTCTGGGTGGTGCCCTGGAGGCTCCCGGGATCGATCCCGTTGCGCTCAGCCACGGCGACGTAGAGCGCCAGCAGCCACGCCGCGGTGGCGTTGATCGTCATGGACGTGTTCATGCGGTCGAGCGGAATGCCCTCGAACAGGGCCGCCAGGTCCTCGACGTGTCCGATCGGTACACCGACCTTGCCGACTTCGCCGCGCGCCAGCGGGTGGTCCGCGTCGAAGCCCGTCTGGGTGGGCAGGTCGAAGGCGACGGAGAGCCCCGTCTGTCCCTTTTCGAGGTTGCTCCGGTAGAGCGCGTTGCTGGCTTCGGCGGAGGAGTGGCCCGAGTAGGTGCGAATGACCCAGGGGCGGTCGCGCTCGGCTGTGCGGGGCTTCGTCACCGGTGTACCCGTCGCAAGTGCCCGGGAAGACTAACGAAAACGAACAGGCACGGCAATCGCGCCGCCGCCGCCCCGGTGTCGGCGGTGCGCTCGTCAACACGATTTCGTGTCGTGCGGAGTCCCGGAGCGCGCCGTTGTATCCTCCTGCGTCCATGTCCGAGTTCTTCTTCGAGCTGACTCCGGACCGCGTCTTGTGGGCGGTGGAGGCCGGCGGCTTCGAGCCGACCGGTCACTGCACGCCGCTCACCTGTCTCGAGAACCGCGTCTACGACCTGCGCCTGTGGGACGGGTCGCACATCGTCGTCAAGTTCTACCGGCCCGGACGCTGGAGCCGCGAGGCGATCCTCGAGGAGCACCGCTTCCTGTTCGATCTGCGCGAGGCGGAGATCCCCGTGTGCGCTCCGATCGCGTTCCCCGACGGGCGGACCCTGCACGAGGTCGAGGGCATCCACTACGCGGTCTGGTCGCGAACCGGGGGGCGACCCCCGGCGGAGTTCACGGACCAGGAGATCGACATCCTGGGACGGCTGCTGGCGCGGATCCACAACGTGGGCGCGGCCGGCACCGCCCCGCATCGGCAGCGCCTCGACGCGCCGACGTCGGCGCTGGGCCCACTCGAGTTCCTGCAGGAAGGCGGCT
The DNA here is from genome assembly GCA_029863845.1 of Myxococcales bacterium. Taxonomy (GTDB): domain Bacteria; phylum Myxococcota_A; class UBA9160; order UBA9160; family SMWR01; genus JACZXC01. The sequence continues at coordinate 20,421 of JAOTUO010000011.1, read as the reverse complement.
TTCTGCCGGCGGAGTGCGAGCGCCGCTACCGCGCCGCGGTGGAGACGGTGGCGGAGATCTACGAGGCATGGAGCGCGGGGGTGCCCGTCCACCGCATCCACGGGGACTGCCACGTGGGGAACCTGCTGCACGGCGACGAGGGCTGGTTCTTCCTGGACTTCGACGACTTCAGCGTCGGGCCGGCGGTTCACGACGTGTGGATGCTGCTGCCCGGGAGGGATGCCGAGGCCGCCCGGCAGCGCACGCGGCTGATCGAGGCCTATCGCCAGTTCCGGGACTTCGACGCGCGCTGGCTGCGCCTGGTCGAGCCGCTGCGCGCCTTCCGCTTCGTCTTCTACGCCGCCTGGATCGCCCGGCGCTGGAACGACGGGGCCTTCCCGGCGGCGTTTCCGCACTTCGGGTCGGCGGCGTACTGGGAGAGCGAGACCCGTGATCTCGAAGCGCACGTCGAGAGGCTGCTCGGCGACGGCGAGGACGTTCCGGATGGCCTTCGGAGCGGCTCCTCCGAGCCGGAGCCCGAGCTCACCAACGAGGACTTCTTCTGGGATCTCTGAGGGGACGCGCCGCCGGAACGCGCGTCGCGCGAGCGGTGCCCTGGGTCCTCCTCTTCGCGCTCGGGGCGTCGTTCTCGCTCCAGCGGATTCGCACCTTCGACTACTGGTGGCACCTCCGCACCGGCCGGCTGATCGCCGAGACGGGCGCCGTACCCCGGGTCGATCCCTACGCCTACACGGTGCCGGGGGCACCTTGGGTGGACATCCACTGGCTCCACCAGCTGGGCCTGCACGCGCTCTACAGCCTGGGGGGACACGCGGCCGTGGTGTGGGCGAAGGTCGCGCTCGTGTTCGCGCTGCTGGCGATCCTGGGCACCATCGGTTACCGGCGCGAGCGTCCCACCGTCACGGCCTTCGCGCTGACCGGGATGCTGCTCGTCGCCTGCGACCGCTTCATGCCGCGTCCGGAGCTGCCGACCTTCGTGTGCCTGGCGGCGGTGCTCGCGTTGCTCGATCGCTATGCGCGCCGGGGCGACGTCTGGGTCTATGCGATCGTCGCGGTCCAGCTCGTGTGGGTGAACGTCCACGGCCTGTTCGCGTTGGGGATCGCGGTCTGCGCGATCCAGCTGGTGGCGGAGCTTCTGCAACCGCTGGTGGCGCCGGGCGAGCGCCTCCGGCGCGACCGCGTGCAGCGCCTGGCGGCGGTCACGGCGCTGGCCGCGCTGGCCGCCTTCGCCAACCCGAACTTCATCGACGGCGCCCTCTACCCGATCCAGCAGCTGGGGATGGTCGGGCCGCCGGACGAGCGCGGGACCTTCGGCTCGATCGTGGCGGAGCTGATCCCTCCGCTCGGCGGCGACCAGCCGCTCAACGCCTTCGCCGTCGGGCTCCTCGCGGGCCTGGCCGTCTGCTCCTTCGGCGCCATGGCGCTCAACTGGCGGCGGATCCACGCCAGCGATCCGCTGCTGTGGGTGACGTTCCTGTACCTGGGCCTGGGCGCCAAGCGCAACCTCGCGCTCTTCGCCATCGTCGCCGCCCCGATCCTGGTGCGGAACTGGAACGAGGTCCTGGACGCCCGGCCGTTCGCACCGCGCCTGCGCCGGGCGGCGGCCGCCCTCGTCGCGCTCGGGATGGCCTTCCTGATCGTCGACGTCACCCAGCAGCGCTTCTTTCCCCGGATCGGCGTGCTGCGCGAGCCGGGCTTCGGCCCCATGACGACGCTGTTCCCGATCGAGCAGGCAGAGTGGATCGCCCGGCACCGGCCGCTTGGCCCCATCGCCCACCACATGGCCGACGGCGGCTACCTGATCTGGCGTCTCTGGCCGGACTACTCCGTCATGACGGACGGACGTCTCGAGGTCTTCGGACCCGAGAAGTTCGTCGCGCTCCAGGTGGGCGTCTCCGAGCGCTTCCGGGCCCTCGACCGCGAGTACCACTTCGGCGCCGTCCTCGTGCACTACAGCCTGGTCGTCTCCGACGCCATGCTGTGGTGGCTCTACCTGAACTCGAACCGGAAGCTGGTGTCGGTGGACGACACGGCGGCGCTCTTCGTACGGGTTCGCGACGGCGAGGCGTCCGCGGCGCCGGAGGTCGACGTCGACGCGCCGGACCTGTTCCCGCCGCTCGACGAGACCCGCCCCGCGGACGCACGGATGAGGATCCAGGCGCGGACGAACTTCTACAACGCCCTGCACCGCACCGACCGGGCGCTCGCGATCTGGGAGGACGGGATTCGCCGGCACCCCCAGCTGGCCGAGCAGCGCACCGTCCACGCGATGCTGCTGTACAAGGCCGGGTTTGGCGCCGCGGCCGAGGCGATCCTTCAGTCGCTGCTGGACGAGCGACCCGGCGACGCCCTGCTGCACACCCAGGTCGGGGACCTGCGCCTCGAGTCCGGCGACCGCGAGGCCGCCCGAACGCTGTACGACCGCGCGCTCGCGCTCGATCCGAAGCTCTTCTACGCGCTGCACCAGCGCGCCCTGCTGGCCGAGCTGGACGGGGATCCCGAGCAGGCGGTCGGCCTGTACCTGCGAGTGCTGGGAGCTGCGCACCCGGCGCATCCGGTCGCGTTGCGCGCCCGGATGCGGCTTCAGGACCTGGGCGGGGTCGGGGAGGGCGGGGTCGCGAAATGAGGGAGCGGGATCACGGTCGCTGCGCGTCCTCGGCGAAGGCGACGCGGTCGTGCACGTAGGCCCAGCTCAGGGGACGAAAGACCGGCAGCGACGACCCGCCGCGCCCGGTCATCGCGCCGAAGCTGAACGACTCGCCGGGATTCATGAGGAAGTTCTCGCCGGGCGTTGCGCCCGAGGGCGTCACGTTGTGGTCGGCGCCCCTGCCCTCGCCGCCGCCGAAGAGCCCCGCGGGCGGGGATCCGGCGGGGACGAGGCCGAAACTGTGGCCCGCCTCGTGGGCGATGACCGTCGCCAGCACCTGGACGAAGGCGTCGACGGCGTCCCCGATCACGGCCCGGCGCTCGCGCTGGGCCGGAGTGGCCGTCGCGGGGTCGAAGCCGGGTTCGAGCACGACGCCGTCGTCGGGATCCTCGCCCACCGGAACGCCGCCCTCGTCCGGATCGACCGGGTGGATCGCCGCCCGGTAGTCGGGGTCCGCCGACCACACATCGTCGATGGCCTGGGGGAAGATGCCGCTCTCGCCGTCGCAGTCGTCGGAATCCTCCCGGAGGTTGTGGACGTCCAGGAAGGTGGCGCCGAGGAGCGGTCCGCCGGCCTCGGAGTCTCCGCCGACGCACAGCCGGGCGCGTGGTGCTCCGGGATCCTCGCTCGTGAAGACCACGTTCACCGCGTCGGGACCGGGCGTTCCGTCGAGTGCGATCCCGTAGAAGGGACCCACCCGACGCACGATCTCTGCGATGACGAGCGCGCGAACCCGGGGCTCGAGGGCCGCGGCCGCGGGGGTCGCGTCGGACGCCAGGCCGTACGCCCGCAGGTCCTCGCTAAAGGACCCCGGTCCCCGATTGCCGTCGAAATCGAGGTAGACGCGCTGCCGGTTTCCCATCGGAGGGCCGAAGGCGAAGTCGCGAACCGTGAAGTCGAAGCGGTCGTCGCGCGCGCGGTTGCCGGCGTGGTCGTCGATGCGGGCGGTCAGGGTGTGCGTGTTACGCGCCAGATCGGTGCCCCGCGGCACCGTCCAGACCGCGCGGGTGGGTGTCACCGTGAACCAGGGAGCCAGCTCCGTGCCCGCCGGAAGCGCGCCGATGTCCCGGTCGCTGGTCACCGAGAGCGAGGCGGCGTCGACGGCGCTCCCGCCGGCGCTGTCGAAGTGCAGCGTGATCTGGAAGCCGTCCGGGGGCACCACCAGCGAAGCGTTCATCACCTCCGGGATGTCGTTCAACGTGACCCGAAGATCGGGCGGGGTCGCGTCGATCTCTCCGGTGCGGCCGAGGGCGGCGCCCAAGAGGAACGCGTCGAGGACGTCGACCCTTCCGTCGTGGTTCAGGTCCGCCGCGGCGTCGTAGCCCGACCCGGGCTCCGCCGCGCGGGTTCCGAAGAACCCGACCAGGAGCGACTCGTCGGCCGCATCCGTGACACCGTCCCCGTTGAGATCCCCGACGGCGGTCTGGGCGATCGCGACGGGCGCCGCGAGCCCCGCGGCGAGAGCGACGAGGGCGGCTCGGAGCATTCGTCGGACGTCACGCATGAACGGGTCAGTATACCGCGGGGGTGAACGCCCCCGTGGGGTGCAGACCGGGCCGGACGCCCGGCCGCGGAGACCCGCCTAGGCCCGGCGCCGCCTCGCGACGACCAGGGCGAGCAGGCCGGCGCCCAGCAGCGACAGCGTGCCCGGCTCCGGGGCCGAGACCCCGCTGAAGCCGTGGATGAAGCGCCGGCTCACCGGCGTGGACCCGACGTCCAGGGCGAACGGGCCGCCGGGACCGAAGTCGAAGGTGCAGACGAGTTGCGGGCCGCCCGCGGTCGTGCACAGCCCGGCGCTCACGTTGGCCGTGAGGCTGAAGCCGGTGGGTCCGACCACGGAGCCCCCGCCGAGCTGCTGGGCGCAGCGTGTCCAGGCTGACGAGGAGGAGACTCGGGGACGGGGGGCCGCAGGCCGCCAGCGCGAGGCCGCAGAGCGCGACGAGCCTACTCCAGGTAGCCGAGCGCACTCAGCGTCTCCTGCGTTCCCTCGGGCAGCTCGCTGCGGTGCGCGCCGCGCCGAAAGCGCGTGGCTTCGAGGTAGTCGGCGAGCGCGGCTTCGAGACCCTTTGCGTCGCCGGGGATGTACCCCGGGAAGCCTGCCTCGGCGGAAAGCCGCGCCGATCGGCGGGGGAACGCTCGAATCCGGCCGCCCGACACCGTGTCGCGCTCGTCCTCGCCGATCCGGCGCCGGTCGCGTGCGTAGTAGACGTCGCCCGCGATCACGGCCAGGCGGTGGGCGTGCTCGGAGAAGATGAGGCGCTCGCTGGACTCCGCGTCGCCGGTCTCGGGCACCGGCAGGGGGCGCCCCTGGAACCCCGGCGGCAGCTCCAGGCCGGCGACGCGCAGGAGTGTCGGCGCGACGTCCAGCAGGCTCACGGGCCGCGCCACGACGGCCGGCGCCCGCGGCTGCGGGGGTCGCCAGAGCAGAGGGACTCGGATCTGGTCGAGGCCCAGCGAGTGCCCGTGGGCGAACCAGACCTCGTCCTCCCCGAAGGCCTCGCCGTGATCGGAGGTGAGGAGAACCGCCGGGGGCTCGCCGAGCGCGTCCAGGCCCTCGACGAGGCGTCGGACATGCGGATCGAGGTAGCGGATCTCGTCCAGGTAACGGCGTTCGTAGGCGCGAGCGGTGAAGAGCCGCGGCAGCGCCTGGTAGGCCGGAATGCCGCCGTGGCCGGAGTGGTCCGGCCTCACCGGCAGCCGCTCTTCGTTCGGGCGATCGGCCACGGACGCGGCCACCGGCGGGTCATAGGGCCCGTGCGGATCCTGGAAGTGGACCCAGAGAAACCAGGGCTCGCTCACCGCGACCTGCGCCCAGGCCAGCGCCGCGTCGGTCGTGTCCTGGGCGATCCGCTCGACGTAGCGGGGCCGGTTGCGCTCGCGCTGTCGCATGCGCTGGTCGTAGACGGCGAAGCCCTGGTCGAGGCTTCGGCTCTTGTCGAGGACCGGGTTCGAGACGAAGGCGGCGGTCAGGTAGCCGGCGGCGCGGAGCACTTCGGCGACGGTGACGTTCGCGTCGCGCAGGTAGCTCATGGCGGATTGGGTGACCCCGTGTTCCGCCGGATAGCTCGAGGTCAAGATCGAGGCGACGGAGGGCCCCGTGTAGGGCGCCGCCGCGATGGCCCACTGGAAACGTGTGCCGTGTTCGGCCAGCGCGCACATCGCCGCTCCGACGCCGGGCTTTCCCCCATAGCACTCGAGTCGGTCGGGGCGCAGCGTGTCCACGGTGATCAGGAGCAGGTTGGGAGGCTTCGCGGGATCCGCGCAGCCGGCGAGCGCCGCCGCCAGCGCGAGCGACGCGGCCGCGGCGTGACGCCGGCGCGACCCCGAGCGGTGGTCTCTTCGGAGGCGCGTCGGAAGCCGGAGAGGCACGCTGCGAGGTATAGCGCACGGTTCCCGCAAGGCTTCGAAACTCCAAGGGAAAGTGGGCCCCGGTCGCGCTCGGCTACCGGTCCGCGACGGCGGGCGGTAGCCTGGGTCATGGCCGCGAAGCTCCCCGCCTCGCCCGGAAACGGCGAGATCCCCGAAGACCTCGAGGCCGCGATCCTCGACCTCAAGCGCGAACGCAACGCCGTGCTCCTGGCCCACTACTACCAGGAGGACGAGGTCCAGGACCTCGCGGACTTCGTCGGGGATTCGCTGGCCCTCGCCCAGGCCGCGAAGCAGGTGGACCGCGACGTGATCGCCTTCTGCGGCGTCCACTTCATGGCCGAAACCGCGAAGATCCTGAATCCCGAGCGCACGGTGGTGATCCCGGACCTGGAGGCCGGCTGCTCGCTGGCCGACGGCTGCCCCGCCGACGAGTTCGGCGAGTTCGTCGCCCGCTACCCCGACGCGGCGGTGCTCACCTACATCAACACCACCGCCGAGGTGAAGGCGATGAGCGACCTCATCTGCACCTCGTCGAACGCGGCCAGGATGGCGGCCGCCTTCGAGGGCCGGCCGCTCATCTTCGCGCCCGACCGCCACCTGGCCCGCTGGGTGGCGAAGCAGGCGAATCGCCCCGACATGATCGTGTGGCCCGGCACCTGCGTGGTGCACGAGCAGTTCAGCGCCAAGCGCCTCGCTCAGCTCCTGGTCCGACACCCGGACGCGGAGGTGCTGGCGCACCCGGAGTGCGACGAGGCCGTGCTCGATCAGGCGGACTTCGTGGCGTCGACGACGGGCATCATTGCGCGCGCGATCGAGTCGCCGGCGAAGACGCTGATCATCGCCACCGAGGACGGCGTCTTCCACCAGATCCAGCAGCGGGCGCCGGACAAGAAGCTGATCCAGGCGCCGGGCATGGACGAGAGCTGCGCGTGCAACCAGTGCCCGTACATGCGGCTCAACACGCTCGAGAAGCTCTACCTGTGCCTGCGCGACCTGAAGCCCGAGGTGACCGTCCCCGAGGAGATCCGGGTGCGCGCGCTGCGCCCGATCGAGCGGATGCTCGAGCTCTCCCAGTAGCTCGCTCTGCGCAGCAGCGGCCGCTCGCGCGCCGGCTCAGAGGCGGTCGAGCAGGGCGTCGGCAATCACGGCGTCGCCGTCGGTTGCGAGCGACGTGGCGGGCGCGGGCTGGGCGAAGAGCGCGTCGAGGGCCGACCGCCAGCGGCCGGCTTCGAAATCCTCGCGCGGCAGTCGGCGCGCGCAGGCATGAGCGGCGAGGGCGGCCTCGAGGACCGGGATCTCCCGGAAGTCCGCGCGCGGCAGGTGGAGGAAGCGCGTCCCGTGGGCGATGGCCTCGGCGACGATGCCGTAGCCGGGCTTCCCGAGGACCGCGTCGCAGGCCTGCATCAGGTCTTCGTGCGGGATGGGGGACGGCCGCGGCAGCTCGATCCAGTCCGCACGGAAGCCGCGGGGCCGCGGCCCGAAGCCGACGCAGACGAAATCCGAGAGGTCGTCGCCCGCGCTCGCGTCGAAGGGGCTGCTGCCCAGGCCCCCGAAGGAGATCAGGACGAGCCGTCGCCCGTCGCCGTCGGGCAGGCCCAGCCGGCGCCGACCGGCCTTGCGCGTGCAGGTCGAACGGTTCACCAGCAGCGGGACATCCACGATCCGGGAGAACGCCGGGAAGTCCCCGTGGAAGGGCAGGCGGAAGAGCGTCTCGGCCTCGGCGTAGGCGGCGCGGTAGCGGGCGGCGATGGCGCGCCAGCGCGGCTCGGCGCCGGCGTAGCTCTCGAAGATCCAGTCCCAGCCGAAGTTCGCGACGGCGACCGCGGGCGCGCCCGCACGCTTCGCCGCCGCGAAGGCCAGGGGCGGGATGTCGCCCACGACGAGGTCCGCCGCGAAGTCGGCGATGGCGCGCGCCTCCCGCTCAACCGCTTCGTTCCAGGCGGCGGCGAGGGCCTCGTGGGCGGCCAGCGTGCGCGGCAGATCGAGGTCGAGGCCGTTGGGCTGCTGCACGCCCGGATCGATGGCTGCGGCCGCGCAGCGCAGCGCCGGATCGCGCTCCGTGAAGATCCAGTGGGGCGCCTCGCTGCGCACGCCGATCGTGAGGTCCCGCCCCGCGCGGGCCCGCAGCGCCGCGATCAGCGCGGCGCTGCGCGTCGCGTGGCCGAAGCCGTGTCCGGAGACGTAGAAGAGCAGCCGCCGGGGAGGCAAGGAATCAGTCGCCCGCGAGCTCCTCGGGCGTGAAGGCGTACGCCTCCGCGTACTCGGGGTCACCCCGGGCGATGAGCTTGGCGTAGTTCACCATCACCTTGCACTGCTTGAACGTGGCGTCGTCCTGCATCTTGCCGTCGATCATGACGACGCCGGTGCCGTCGCCCATCTCGGAGATCACCCGCTTTGCCCACAGCACCTCGTCCACCGCAGGGCTGAAGACCTTGCGCGCGATCGCGATCTGCGCCGGGTGGAGCGACCACGCGCCGACGCAGCCCAGCAGGAACGCGGCGCGGAACTGGTCTTCGCAGGCGACCGCGTCGGCGATGTCGCCGAACGGCCCGTAGTACGGGTAGATCCCGTTCGAGGTGCACGCGTCGACCATGCGGGCCAGCGTGTAGTGCCAGGGGTCCTGCTGCGCTGTGACGCGAGGCGCCTCGGGATTCTCGGGATCGGGGTCCGTGCGCACGAGGTACATGGGGTGCCCGCCGCCGACGCGGGTCGTCTTCATGCGGCGGCTGGCGGCGAGGTCGGCCGGGCCGAAGGAGAGGCCCTGCATGCGCGGGCTCGCGGCGCAGATCGCCTCGACGTTCGTGACGCCGAGGTGCGTCTCGAGCAGGGCGTGGAGGAGCAGCGGTCGCTCGAGCCCCGCCTTGGCCTCGAGCTGGGAGACCAGCTGGTCCACGTAGTGGATGTCCCAGGGCCCCTCGACCTTGGGGATCATGATCACGTCGAGCTTGTCTCCGATCTCGGTGACGAGCTGGAGCAGGTCGTCGAGACACCACGGGCTGTCGAGGCTGTTGACGCGGGTCCAGAGCTGGCAATCGCCGAAGTCGGTGGCGCGGGCGATCTTGATGAGCCCCTCGCGCGCCGCGATCTTGTGGTCGGCCTGGATCGCGTCCTCCAGGTTTCCGAGCAGCACGTCGCACTTCTTCGCGAGCTCCGGGACCTTCGCCGCCATCTTCGGGTTGCTGGGGTCGAAGAAGTGGATCATCCGCGAGGGCCGGAACGGGATCTCCCGGGGCGGGTTCGGGGCGCCGAGGGCCTTGGGCCGGAAGAAGTCCTTGGGGGGGCGCATGTCGTCTCTCCTCGTGTTCGTCCGACTACCGGTCGTAGAGGCGGATGACCTCGACGCCGCCCTTCGCGACCGCCTCGATGCACAGATCGCAGAGGACGCACTCGTCGAGGTTCTCCGCGACGATGCGGAGCCCGCCGCCGTTCTCCTGGGCGAAGATGCTCACCGGGCAGACCTCGACCAGCTTCTTCGCGGCCTCCGGGTCCGACGCGATCTTCGCGTCGACCTTCACGTCGATGAACATGCCCGCCATCAGACCGCCTCCGCGAGCCGCTGCCGGATGAGGTCGGGGATCTCCTCGATGCGCTCGGCGACCGAGATCCCCGCGTTCCGAAGGCGTTCGATCTTGTCCGTGGTGGTGTCCGCCTTGCCCTCGACGATGGTGCCCGCGTGGCCGAAGCGCATGCCCGGCATCTCGTCCATGAAGCGACCCGCCATGAAGGCGACGATGGGCAGCCGCGAGCGGTGCTCCGCGACCCACTCGGCCAGCTCCGCCTCCATGCGCCCGCCGGGCTCGGAGTAGATGGCGATGGCCTTTGTCTCCGGGTCGGCTTCGTAGAGCGGCATCAGCTCGGCGTAGGTGGAGCCGATGATCGCGTCGCCCCCGATGGAGACGGCCGTCGACTGCCCGAGCCCGGCCGCCGTGAGCGTGTTCGCGATCTCGGTGGTCATGCCGCCGGATCGCGACATCACACCCACCGGTCCCTTCGCGTAGGCCTTGCGCGTGTCCTCGGCGGGTCCGCCGATGCCGCCCATCTTCGCTTCGCCCGGCGAGATGATCCCGAGGCAGTTCGGCCCGATGATGCGGGCTCCGCGCAGGTTCGCCAGCTCGACCATCTGGGCGACCTCGCGGCGCGGGATGCGCTCGGTCACCACCACGATGAGCCGCACGCCGTTCTCGATCGCCTCGAACACGGCGTCGCGGGTGAAGCGCGGCGGCACGCACACCACCGAGCCGTCGACGCGTGTCTTCGCCGTGATGTCGCGGACGCAGTCGTGGACGGGTACGCCGTAGACGTCGCGCCCGGCGCGCCCGGGCGTGACGCCGCCGACGATCTTGGCGCCGTAGGCGAGATTCTCGCGCGTGAGGCTCACGGCCTCGCGGCCGGTGATGCCCTGCACGATGAAGGTCGTGTCCTTCGTGATGAGGATCGACATTCCGTCAGTTCCCCATCTTGGCGACCGCACGAAGTTCGACTTCGCTCGGCTGTCCGTGCGATCTCCGCTCGGCTTCGCCTCGCTGCGCGGCCTTCGGCCTTGCCGCCTCGCTGCGCGGCCGTGACGTCACGTCGTGCCCCCCGCCGACAGCTTCGCCACGGCCTTGCCGGCGGCCTCGTACATCGAGACGCTGCGGTCGCAGTACTCGACGCCGTACTTCTTCAGGATCTTGAAGCCCTCGTCCTCCCAGGAGCCGGGGATGCGGAAGATGGCGATGGTCTCCGCCGGGTCGCGCCCCGATTCGACGCAGCCCTTGACGACGCCGCGGGCGACGATGTCGACCCGCGTGTTCGACACGACGTTCATCATCACCGCGATCTTCTCGACGCCGGGCTTGGAGAGCACGAGCTTGGTGAGCTCGCAGGCCTTCTGGACGCTGGGGTTGCCGCCGATCTCACAGTAGTTGGCGGGCCGTCCCCCCTGCTGGCGCACGGCGTCGAAGAGCGTGAGCGAGCCGCCGCCGGCTCCGATCACCAGCCCCAGGTTCCCGTCGAACTCCACCACGTTGCCCGCGACGCCGCGATGATCGGCGGCGTCGACCTGGGCGCCGCGGATCTCGAAGTCCGTGGGCGGCCGCGCCTGGCGCGTCTCCTCGGGGCGGATCCCGATCTCTTCGAGGAGCTTCCGGTGGATCTCACGGGCCTCGGCTTCCATGTCGACGTGGCCGTCGAGGACGACGAAGCGGCCGTCGTCGAGGCGCGCGAGCGGATTGATCTCCGCCAGGGTGAGGTCGTAGCGCAGGAAGACCTCGACGAGGGCCGCGGCGATCGGCGTGAGCCGGTTGAGCTCCGGTCCGGTCACCCCGGTGGCGCCGACGGCCTCCTTGGCGAGCCGCGGCGTGAAGGGCAGCAGCGTCGAGACGTGGGTCTTCGACACGTGGTCGGGGTGCTGCTCGGCGACCTCTTCGATGTCGATACCGCCCATGTCGCTGAAGATGAGCACGGGCCGCTTGCGGCGGCCGTCCCAGGTGACGCCGACGTAGTACTCCTGCGCGATCGGGCTCTTTTCCTCGACGAGCACCGACTCGGCGCGCTGCCCGTTCACCACGATGGGCAGGATCGCGTCGAAGGCCTTGGCGGCCGCGTCGGGCGTGTCGGCGAACTTCACGGCGCCGGCCTTCATGCGGCCGCCCGAGAGCACCTGGCTCTTGAGGACCACCGGGGCGCCGATCTCGGCGGCGATGCGGCGGGCTTCGTCGCCGGAGCGCGCGAGCCCGCTCTTGCCGAGCGGCAGCCCCTGGCGCGCGAACAGCGCCTTGGACTCGTGTTCGTAGAAGCGCATGCCGTCTTCCGAAGCGCGGGGAGCGTCCGCGTAACCACGCGGACTCTATTGATTTTCTAGCTCTGCGGCAAGGTCAACCGGCGTAGTGGCTGCGGCGTTTGACGGCGATTTCGCGATCCAGCTCGAAGATGCGCGTCTTCTTCCAGCCTTCCGGAGCTTCGCTCGGCTCCGCCTCGCTGCGCGGCCGCTTCGCGGCCTTGCTTTCCGGCGCTTCGCTCGGCTCCGCCTCTTCCTTGGCGCGCTCGAACTTGTGGCCGAGCAGCTTCGTCTCGAGGATGCCCAGGTCCGGCCGCCCCGGGAAGTCGCGCTTGCCGCGCACCTCCGTCGCCGCGAACACCGTGTCGCCCGCGAACAACGGGGCGGTGTGGCGCCCCGTGGAGTAGACGACGTCGCCGAGCGCGTTGTCACCGACGTCCGGCGATGAGAGACCGAGGCACAGGACGAAGGGGATCCCGCCGAAGATGATGAGGCGGCCGCCGACGTACTGCTTCGGATTCAGGTCGATCATGAACTGGTTGCAGTGGACCTGGCTCGTGTTGTCGAGGACGGCCGTCAGGTGGATGTGCTCGTCCGTCATCGTGCGCCCGCGCGAGTGCTCGATCCGCGTGCCCGCCTCGAAGTCCTCGAAGTAGCTGTCCGGGCTGGAGAGGTGGGCGAGCGACTTGTAGTCGCGGCCCGGGTCGTATGCGGGCAGCCGCAGCTCGCAATCGACGGGCTCGGGATCGACGTTGCCCTCGTGCAGCTCCGCGGATTCGTCGCGCTTGTAGACCTGGACCTTGCGCTGCCAGGTCATCACCACCGCCTCGTCGGCGGCGCCGATGTTCTTCCGCCCCGTCGACTGCACGTGGACGATGCCGAGGTTGGGTCGGCTCGACGAGGCGCGCACGCCGAGCACCCTGGTCTCCACCTCGATCGTGTCGCCGATGTAGACGGGAGCGCCGAAACGCATGTCGATGTACTCGAGGTTCGCGCGGGCGTTCTCGGAGACGTCCTCGACGGTCTGGCTGAAGGCCACGAGCATCGCGACCCCGGGCGGGCACACGAGGCCCTCGAAGCCGTAGGCCCGCGCGTAGCGCGCGTTCTTCGCCAGCGGATTCGAGGTCATGGCGAACTCGGTGAAGGTCGCGAAGAGGCCCTCGGTGACGGTCTTCCCGCCCTTGTGGCGGTAGACCTGACCCGGGCGGAAGTCTTCGAGGAAGTGACCGGTGAGCGCGTGGATGGTGCGGAGCGATTCGGACACGCGGAACCCTCCGGAAGCCGCCCGGAAGTTAGGCGCAGAACGTGGCCGCCGCCATGTTCCGTCGCGCGGCGGCGGGCCGGCGGCGGGTGGGGTCTGGACGCTCTAGCCTGGGTGGGTGGACGAACTCTCCCCCAACGCGCGCCGAGTGCTCGAGGCTCGCTACCTCGTCCGCGATACCGGCGGGCGGGCCGTCGAGGACTTCGAGGGGCTGTGCCGGCGCGTTGCCGGCACCGTGGCGGAGGCCGAGGTCGCCTTCGCCGGCGATGTCGAGGGGACGGCCGAGGCCTTCTTCCAGGCGCTGTTCCGGCGCGAGTTCCTGCCCAACAGCCCCTGCCTGATGAACGCTGGCACCGCGCTCGGCCAGCTCGCGGCGTGCTTCGTGCTGCCCGTCGAGGACACGATCGAGAGCATCTTCGAGGCCGCCAAGCGCATGGCGATGATCCACCAGTCCGGAGGCGGCACGGGCTTCTCGTTCTCGCACCTGCGGCCCCGCGGCGACCGGGTCCGCCGGACGCACGGTGTGGCGTCGGGCCCCGTCTCGTTCCTCGAGGTCTACGACGCCGCGACGGGCGCCATCGTCCAGGGCGGAAGGCGCCGCGGCGCCAACATGGGCGTGCTGCGGGTCGACCACCCGGACATCGCGGAGTTCGTCCACGCCAAGGACGCCGCGGGCCACATCACGAACTTCAACCTCTCGGTCGCGACCACAGACGTCTTCTGGGCCGCCGTGGAGCGCGGCGACGACTTCGACCTGGTGAACCCGCGCGACGACAAGGTGACGCGCAGCATCGACGCGCGCGCGCTGCTGGGCGAGATCGCCCGCTGCGCGTGGGCCGGAGGCGACCCGGGCGTGATCTACCTGGACGCCGTGAACCGCGACAACCCGACGCCGCAGGTGGGCGTCCTGGAGGCCACCAACCCCTGCGGCGAGCTGCCCCTGCTCCCCAACGAGAGCTGCAACCTCGGCTCGATCCGCCTCGACCGCTTCCTGCGGGACGGCGGGGCCGAGCCAAGTTCCGAGGTCCTCCAGAGAATCGACTGGGAACGGCTGGACGCCGCCGTCGATCTCGCCGTGCGCTTCCTCGACGACGTGATCGAGGTGAGCCGGCACCCCTTCGCCGAGATCGAGACCGTGACCCGGGCGAGCCGGAAGATCGGGCTCGGCGTGATGGGCTTCGCGGACCTCCTCGTGGACCTCGGCGTGCCCTACGACGCGCCCGAGGCGGTGGCCCTCGCCGAGCGGCTGATGGCGCGCATCCGGGCCCGTGCGGAGCGGGCCTCGGCCGCCCTCGCCGAAGCGCGCGGCGTCTTCCCGAACTTTCGCGGCTCGCGGGTCGAGACCGGCGGCAAGCGACTGCGCAACGCCACGCTGACGTCGATCGCGCCGACAGGCACGCTCTCGATCCTCGCCGACTGCTCCGGGGGCATCGAGCCGTACTTCGCGCTCGCCTTCGTCCGCCACGTCCTCGACGGTCAGCGTCTGCCCGAGACCAACCCCCGCTTCGAGGAGGCGCTGCGCCGCGCCGGCGCGTGGAGCGCGGACCTGGTCGCCGACGTGCGTCGCACGGGCTCGGTGCGCGGAATCGAGTCCGTCCCCGAGTCGGTCCGGCGCCTGTTCCCGACGGCGGCGGACATCGCGCCGGAGGCGCACCTCGACATCCAGCAGGCGTTCCAGCGCAGCGTCGACAACGCGGTATCGAAGACGATCAACCTCCCGGCAGAGACGACGCCGGACGCGATCCGGGCGATCTACGCATCCGCTCACCGCCGCGGCCTCAAGGGCGTGACCGTGTTCCGGGAGGGCTGCAAGGGAGTCGCGGTCCTCACCCGCGGCACCGAAGGCGTCGAGGTCTCGGGCGACGAGGCCGGCGACTGCGGCCAGCTCGTCTGCGGTTAGACCGACCCCTCTTTTCGACTTCGCTCGCCTTCGGCTCGCTGCGCGGCCTTCGGCCTTGCCGACCAACCCACTGGGGCCGGGGCCGAGACGGATCCCGCAGCGAAATCAAGCGCAGGCCGCCCTCGATCTGCGCACGGCACGCCGAACCGCCCGGGTGATTTCCCGTTGGCAGGGCAGGCAGCTCGTCGGCGGCCGAGCCATTCGCGGAGGGATCCGTCTCGGCCCCGGCCCCCGGCAAGCTCTAGTCGCCAGACATCAGCCCCTCGCTGCGAGCCGGGCAGTCGGCGCCGAGCGGGCAGCGGTCGCTGCGCCCGCGCAGGCAGGCGCGGCGGCCCAGGCGATCGAGTGCGGCTTCCACGTCCGACAGCGCCGGCGCCCCGGGATCGCGCGCGAGGGCGGCGCGCAGCGCGCCAGGCTCGCCCTCCTCGTCCTCGCCCTCGGCGAGCAGTCCGAGGTGCACGGCGGCCGCGCGCGCCGCTGGCGCGAGCGGGACCTCCGGCGCCGCCGGCCAGCGGTCGCGCAGCGGGCGCAGGAACGTGGCGACGGTGGCGGCCCCGATGCCCGGCGCCAACGCCGCCAGCCGGGCCGCCAGGTCGTCGAGCCCTTCGGCGCCGGCGGCGAGGGCCTCCAGCGAGCCGCGGTGGCGCTGCGCCAGGGCCGTGCACGCGCGCATCAGCTTCGCCGCCGTCCGGTCGGGCTGCGGGTAGCCGGCTTCCGCCAGGGTGCGTTCGACGGGTGCGAGGGCCCCGCCGGCGATCGCGGCGGGGGTCGCGAGTCGGGCGTCGGCCAGCGCCCGGAACCCGCGCTCCGCGACGGCCTCGTCCGCCCGGCCCGCGAGCAGGCACGCCGCCACCAGCCAGCGTCCCAGGTCCTCCTCCCGCTCGAGGTCGAGTCCGAGCGCACGGACCGGATGTCCCCCGAGGCGTGATACGATCCAGCGTCCGGCGGACTCGCGATGCGACGGAGGAGCCATGCCCAGAGCCTACGCCATCACCGCCGAAGCCATCGCCGCGGAGAACGCGCGGGTCGCTGGCGATCTCGAGAAGTTCGACGTCTCGAAGGTGATCGCGCTCGATGAGCTCGCGCTGCGCGAGATGGGGCCGAAGGACGTCCACCTGAAGATCCTGGTCGCTTCGGCCGAGCACAACGTCGATCACGCCGCCCTCGCCGACACCCTGAACATCGCGGAGTTCCGCGGGGGCAAGATCTACCCGGGCAACAGCGCCGTCGGCGAGGTGCTCGCCGTCGGGCGCGACGTCACCCGCTTCAAGCCCGGCGACGTCGTCATCACCCACGCCAACGGAGAGCCCGACGCCTACGGCTATCCCCTGCGCATCTGGGCCTACGACCAGCCCGACTCCATCGGCTGGTACGGGGAGGAGGCGATGGTCGGCGACTGGCAGATCCTGCCGGCGCCCCTCGACTGCGGCCTGAACCTGTGGGAGATCGCCGCGCTTCCGCTGCGCGCCCCCACCGCCTATCACCTGTGGCGCCGCGGCCTGGGGATCTTCCGCGTCAAGGTTGCACGCGAGCAGCTCGCGCGCCTCAACGTCCTCGGCTTCGGCGGCGGCGTGTCGGAGCTGTTCCTGATGCTCGCCCGACACGAGGGGCACCGCGCGATCTTCTGCTCCGGCAGCCCGGAGCGGCGCCGGCACCTCGAGGGCCTGGGCATCGAGACCATCGATCAGAAGCGCTTCAACCGCTTCGTGGATCGCGACGACGTCAAGGCGTTCAGCAAGCACGTGAAGAAGCTGACCGACGGGGAGGGCGCTCACGTGGTGTGCGATATGCTGCGCGGACCGGTCTTCGCGGCCGGGATCGCGGCTGCGGCGCGGGCGGGCGTCAACGTCAGCGCCGGCTGGCAGCTCGACAAGAGCATCCGCTACGACTCGGCCGGCCTGTCGGTGCGACAGATCACGCTGGACCACAGCCACCTGGAGACCATCACCGGCTGCGGCGCCGCCACCGAGCTGTACGGACGCGTGTTCAAGCCCACCGTGCATCGGGAGATCTACGCCTTCGGCGATCTCCCGCGCGCCTTCGAAGAGATGCACCAGAACGTCCAGACGGGCATCCCCATCGTACGCGTGGCGCAGGAGATGCCGCAGTCCGTGGAGACGCTCGTCACCTAGCGGCGAGCCTGTCGGCTGCCCGACCTCATGCCGCGCGCCGCGGTCTGCCCTATAGTGCGCGCCGGCACCGGCGCGGCGCGGCCGAGCCGTAGGTGGGGGGGCAGGCCAGGTCGTGATCGTCGGCGTTCCCAGGGAGATCGCACCGGGAGAGCGGCGGGTGGCCCTCGTGCCCGACGCCGTGAAGGGGCTCTGCGCGGACGGCCTCGAGGTACGCGTCGAGACCGGAGCCGGCACGGAGGCCGGATTCTCCGACGAGGCCTACGCGGCGGCCGGTGCGCGCCTGGAGAGCGGCGCGGCGGCGATCCTCGGGGGCTCGGACCTCGTGCTGAAGGTGCAGCCGCCCCGGGAGCGGCCGGATGGCGGACACGAGGTCGACGACCTGCGCGCCGGATCGACCCTGATCGCGTTCCTGCGGCCCCTCGACGAGCCCCAGCTGGCAAAGCGTCTGGCCGCCCAGGGCGTGACGGCCTTCTCCATGGAGCTGATGCCGCGGATCACGCGCGCCCAGTCCATGGACGCGCTCTCGGCCATGAGCACGATCGCGGGCTACCGGGCCGTCCTGCTGGCCGCCGCGGCGCTGCCCAAGATCTTCCCCATGATGGTGACGGCAGCCGGCACCATCTCCCCGGCGCGCGTGCTGGTCATCGGCGCCGGCGTGGCGGGGCTCCAGGCCATCGCGACGGCGCGGCGCCTGGGCGCCGTGGTCGACGCCTACGACACCCGTCCGGCCGTCAAGGAGCAGGTGGAGAGCCTCGGCGCGCGCTTCGTCGAGCTCGACCTCGACACCGCCGATGCCGAGGGCGCCGGGGGCTACGCCAAGGCACAGGACGAGGCCTTCTACGCCCGGCAGCGCGAGCTGCTGGGCAAGCGGGTCGCGGCGGCGGACGTCGTCATCACGACGGCGCTGGTACCGGGTCAGAGGGCGCCGCTGCTGATCGACGAGGCCGCGGTGGGCGCGATGCGGCCCGGCTCGGTGATCGTCGATCTGGCTGCGGAGCAGGGCGGCAACTGCGCGGGCACGCAGCCCGATCGCACCGTGAGCGTGGGAGGCGTCTCGATCATCGGAGCGACGAACCTCCCGAGCGAGATTCCGGCCAACTCCAGCCAGATGTACGCGAAGGTCGTCGTCACGTTCCTCAAGCACCTGATGAGCGACGGTCAGCTCGTCCTCGACCTCGAGGACGAGATCACGAGCGGGGCGTTGCTCACCCACGAAGGCAAGATCGTCAACGAAGCCGTGCGCGCTCGCGCCGAAGGCGACCCGGGAGGATCCCGCTGATGCTCGACGACCCGGCGGTGGCCCTCACGATCCTCGTGCTCGCGCTCTTCGTGGGCTTCGAGGTGATCGCCAAGGTGCCGCCCCTGCTCCACACGCCGCTCATGTCCGGCTCCAACGCGATCTCGGGCATCACGATCGTGGGGGCGCTGCTCGCCGCGGGGCACGAGGAGCGGACGCTCTCGACCGTGCTCGGCTTCGTCGCGATCGTGGTCGCCACCATCAACGTCGTGGGCGGCTTCCTCGTCACCAACCGCATGCTCGCCATGTTCAAGCGGAAGCGGGACCGGCCTTGAGCGACCAGATCGTCCAGTTCGCGTACCTGCTGGCGGCCGTGCTCTTCATCCTCGGCCTGCACAATCTCTCTTCGCCCCGGACGGCGCCCCGCGGCAACATGATGGCCGCCGTCGGCATGCTGATCGCGATCGTCGCGACGCTCCTGGTCACGGGCGTCGTGGACTACTGGATCATCCTGGCCGGCGTCGTCGTGGGCTCGGCGATCGGCGCCGTCCTGGCCCTGCGCATCCAGATGACGGCCATGCCGCAGATGGTGGCTCTGCTCAACGGCTTCGGCGGGGCGGCGTCGACGCTGGTCGCCTCGGCGGAGCTGCTGCGGTACATGCGCCGGGCCGAGAGCCCCGAAGGCATCGTTCCCATCGCCATCGTGCTCGGCGTGCTGATCGGAGGCGTGACCTTCACGGGCAGCCTCATCGCCTTTGCGAAGCTGCAGGAGATGATGCGCGGGGCCCCGATCACGTACCGCGGCCAGCAGTTCGTGAACGCCCTGCTCGGTCTCGGCGCGGTCGCGCTCTGCGTCGGCGTCGTCCTCGATCCCTTCGACATGCCGGTCTTCAGCGGGCTCGTCGCGATGTCGCTGCTGCTGGGCGTGCTCCTGGTGATTCCCATCGGCGGGGCGGACATGCCCGTGGTGATCTCGCTCCTGAACTCGTACTCGGGCCTCGCCGCCTGCGCCACGGGCTTCGTGCTCGGCAACAGCGGCCTCGTGATCAGCGGCTCCCTGGTCGGTGCCTCCGGGATCATCCTCACGAAGATCATGTGCGACGCCATGAACCGCTCGCTGGCCAACGTGCTGTTCGGGGCCTTCGGCGCGGTGGACGAGGCGGCCGTCGCGTCGGGCGCCGCCGCGGCCCGCGGAACGGTCAAGGGCTACACGCCCGAGGACGCCGCGGTGATCTTCTCGAACTCTCGCTCCGCCATCGTGGTGCCCGGCTACGGCATGGCCGTGGCGCAGGCCCAGCACGCCGTGCGCGAGCTGGCGGACGAGCTCGAGAAGCAGGGCGTGCGCGTGAAGTACGCCATCCACCCGGTGGCGGGCCGCATGCCGGGGCACATGAACGTGCTGCTGGCCGAGGCGGACGTTCCCTACGAACAGCTCATCGAGATGGACGAGATCAATCCGGAGTTCCCGGAAACGGACGTGGCGCTCGTGATCGGGGCGAACGACGTCGTGAACCCCGACGCGCGTACCGAGAAGTCGAGCCCGATCTACGGGATGCCCATCCTCGACGTGGACCGCGCGAAGCACGTCTTCGTGCTCAAGCGCAGCATGAACCCCGGCTTCGCCGGCGTCCAGAACCCGCTCTTCTACAACGACAACACGATGATGGTCTTCGGCGACGCCAAGGACACCATCCTCAAGATGGTCGAGGCGGTCCGGCAGTTCCGGTAGGCGCGGGCCCTAGTCCTCGCCCAGCAGGCGGTTGCGGCGCGCTTCCGCCGCGTCGTGGGCGCGGCGCGCGGCGTCGCCGGCTCGCTGGGGCGTCGTGCGGCGGTCGTGGACCTCGGTGCCGTCCCCGTCCTCGAGGAACGCGAGCGCGCCCCCGAGCGCCTGGTCGGTCCCCTTCAGGTAGACCTCCATGCCGACCCAGATCCCGATGACGACGAGCAGGATTCCGAAGATCTTGCCCATGGCTGAACCCTCCGGCTGGTGCCGGAGTAGGGATCGGATGGACGGGGGGGACGCCTGAGAGCGCGGGCCTTCTCGACTTCGCCCGCCTCCGGCTCGCTGCGCGCGCTGCTCCGCAGCGCGGTCTATGCAGGCTTGCGCGCGCGTTCGC
>JAOTUO010000220.1 GCA_029863845.1 Myxococcales bacterium | reverse complement strand
CGCCGAGAACTGCGCGCCCGCCCGGCAGGCGGTCCACCACGACCCGGAGCACCTCTCGCGCCTCGTGCTGCCGGTCGCCCCGGCGGATCCGGGCGCTTCGGCGCCGGACGCGCGCGCGTGATCCGCGGCGCGGGCGCCGTCTGCACTCGGGCGAAGCAACCCGGAACGAAAGAGGCCCGCCGGCGCGTGGCCGGCGGGCCTCCTCGATCGAGTCCGTGACTCGGACCTAGAGATCGACGGCCTTGAGGGTCTTGCGCTTGTTGCCGAGCGCGCGCTGTTCGGCGCTGGCGATCATCGCGCGGACGGCCTTGTCGAGCGCGCCGTAGAACTCCGAGCCCACGTTGCACTTCCGCGACGCCGCCTTGGTGCGGGACTTCGAGATGATGAGATCGCTGGATCCCCCTCGCTTCGCGGCCTTCTTCCTTCGAGCTGCCATTCATTCCTCCCATTGACCGGGTTGGGTTGACGCGTCGCCCGTCGTCGCCGCGCCGGGAGCTCCCGGCTTCTCCCCCCATGTCGCAATGCACGGCATGGATCGGGACCGGCGCATCATAGGCGTTTTCCCGGAGAGGATCCAAACGAAAAGGTGCTCTTTCGCCCCCAGGAGGCCGAAATCGGCACTATTTCCCGGGGCCGCCGCGGCTGGGTTAGGCTCCCCCCGCGTGGCCGTGCGCCGAACGCCTCACGGCGCCGTCCCGCGACGGCGTGACACTTCGCACCATCCGGCGTGGCGGCGAGCCCGTCCACAGCTCCCCGCCCGCGGCCTCGGGGCGATGCCGGAGGTTCCATGTCCGATTGGCTCCAGCGACCGCTGACCGAAATCACGCGCCTTCTGGCCGACCGGAAGCTATCGCCCGTCGAACTGATGGAGGCCACCCTGGCCCGCATCGATGCCACCCACGAGAAGCTGGGCGCCTTCGTCGCCCTGCGCGACCGCGCGGCGCTGCTCGCCGACGCCAAGGCCGCCGAAGCGCGTCTCGCACTCGGTGAGGCCCCGCCGCTCACCGGCGTTCCCCTCGGCGTGAAGGACCTCGAGGACGTCGCCGGGCTGGTGACCTCCCACGGCTCGGTTCCCTTCGCGGACAACCTCGCCACGCGCGACTCCATCCAGGTCGAGCGGCTCCGGGCCGCCGGCGCGATCGTCGTCGGCAAGACGAACGCTCCGGAGTTCGGTTACACCGCGATCACGAAGAACCGGCTCTTCGGCCCGACGCGCAATCCGTGGGATCTCGAGCGCACGCCCGGGGGCTCGAGCGGCGGCTCGTCGGCGGCGATCGCCGGCGGCGTGGTCCCGATGGCGACGGCCAGCGACGGGGGAGGCTCGGTGCGCCTGCCCGCGAGCTTCACCGGCTGCTTCGGATTGAAGACGAGCTACGGGCGGATCCCCCACGGCCCCCACCATCTCTGGGTCATGGACGACACGTCGGGCCACGGCCCGCTCACGCGAACGGTGGAGGACGCGGCTCTGCACCTGGACGCGGTCGTCGGCGCCCACCCGCTCGACCCGAACTCGCTTCCCCACCCCGGAATCTCCTACCGGGACGTCCTGCGCGATCTGCCCTCGGGCCTGCGCTTCGGCTACTCCGCGGACCTGGGCTACGCCGCCGTGCAGAGCGACGTGGCCGAGGTCGTCCACGCAGCGGCGCGCGCCTTCCTCGACCTGGGCCACCGGTTTGAGGCCGTGGAGGGCGGGCCGCCGGAGCCGGGGCACGACTGGGGGATGGTGGGCGCCTTCGAGGCGCTGGCGAAGCTCGCGCCGCTGCTCCCGGAGCACGAGCACGAGTTCGGTCGCGCCTTCATCGAGGGCATCAAGACGGGCCGGGGCATGACGCCCGAGCGCTGGGGCGACGCGCAGCGCCGGCGCGAGGAGCTCAATCGCTGGTGCGCGGGGATCTTCGAGCGCTTCGACCTGCTGCTCACCCCCACCGTTCCGTACGACCCGCCCGCAGCGAAGGGACCCTTCCCCTCGGAGGTCGAGGGCAAGCCGCAGCGCTGGGGTTCGGTCGGCGGCTTCACGATGCCCTTCAACCTGTCGTGGCATCCGGCGGCCACGGTGCGTGCGGGCTTCTCGCGCGCCGGTCTTCCGGTCGGGCTCCAGATCGTCGGTCCGCGCTACCGCGACGATCTCGTGCTCCAGGCCGCCTTCGCCTTCGAGCAGGCCCGCCCCTGGCGGGACGCGTGGCCCCTGCTGTGAGACCGGCGGGCGCGGCTCAGCCGGAGAGCACCGCGCGCCGCAGCGCCGGCAGGACCTCCTCCACCGGGTCTTCGATCTTGGTGTCGCACACAGCGTCGTAGGGGGTTCCGGAGGCCGTGAGAATCGCGGTCGCGGCGCCTGCGGCGCGCGCCACGTCGAACATCCCGTTGATCGGGCCGACCACGAGCGAGGTCCCCGCGGCGACGAAGAGCTGACAGCGGCCCGCCTCGTGCATCGCGCGCTCCAGATCCTCCGCCACCAGGCTCTGGCCGAACGAGATGGTGGCGGGCTTCCAGGCGCCGCCGCAGTCGCAGCGCGGCGCGGCGACGCCCTGCTCCCAAAGACGCTGCGGCACCTCGCGGGCCGCTCGCGCGTCGCAGGCCATGCAGACCGCCTCGCTGTCCGTCCCGTGGATGTTGACGAGCCGCTCCGGGGGAACCCCGCTGCGCTCGTGCAGACCGTCCACGTTCTGCGTCACCAGCAGCTGGATGCGATCGGCGCGCACGAGCTCCGCCAGGGCCCGGTGAGCGGGATTCGGCTCGGCGGCCGCGATCGTGCGCCAGGTCTCCCCCTTGTAGCGCCAGTACTCCTCGCGGGAGGCTTCGCTGGCGAGGAAGTCCTGGATGGGGACGGGCTGGTAGCGCTCCCACCGGCCCCCCGGAGAGCGGAAGTCCGGAATGCCGGAAGCCGTGGAGAGCCCCGCTCCGGTGAGCACGACCACGCGCTCCGCGCGGCGCCAGCAGGCGCCCAGCTCCTCCACGAGATCCACCCGACTCCCCTCCCCGCCGATCGACCCTAGCAGCCCGCGATGTCCCGCGAACGCTGCGCCGACGGCCGGAACCGAGCCAGATCCCTCCGCGAATGGCTCGGCCGTATCTGGCTCAACTTCGTTCGCCTTCGGCTCACTGCGCGGCGGCTTCGCCGCCTTGCAAAGATTGGTTTGGCCTGCGCTTGATTTCGCTGCGGGATCTGGCTCGGTTCCGGCCGTCTCCCAGATCCTTCCGGCATCGCAGGCGGTAGAATGGTCGGTGTGAGGGTGATCGATCTGCGCAGCGACACGGTGACCCGGCCCACGCCCGCGATGCGCGAGGCGATGGCGGCGGCCGAGGTGGGCGACGACGTCTACGGCGAGGACCCGAGCGTCAACCGGCTCCAGGAGCAGGCCGCGGCGCTCCTGGGGAAGGAGGCCGCGCTGTTCGTCCCGTCCGGAACGATGGCCAACCAGGCCTCGCTGCGCACGCTCACCCGCCCGGGCGACATCCTGCTGGCCGGCGAGGGCGCGCACGTGCTGCGCTACGAGTCGGGCGGCCCGGCGGCCCTCGCCGGCGTGCACGTGCAGACGATCGGCCGCGGCGGATTCTTCGACGGAGCCGAGGTGAAGGCGGCGATCCACCCCGACGAATCGCACTTCGCGCCGACCCGCGCCGTCACCGTCGAGAACACCCACAACACCTCCGGTGGCCGGGTGTTTCCGCTCGACCGGCTGAAGGACGTCGTCGCGACGGCCCGCGAGCACGGGCTGTCGCTGCACCTGGACGGCGCGCGGCTCTTCAACGCCGTGGTCGCGACGGGCACACCCGCCCGCGTCTGGGCCGAGCCCTTCGACACGGCCACCTTCTGCCTGTCCAAGGGCCTCGGCGCGCCGGTGGGCTCCCTGGTGTGCGGCGACGCCTCCGTCATCCGGAGCGTCCATCGCGCGCGCAAGATGCTCGGCGGGGGCATGCGCCAGGCGGGGTTTCTCGCCGCTGCGGGCCTGTACGCCCTGGAGCACCACGTGGATCGCCTGGCCGACGATCACGCCAACGCGCGCCGCCTCGCGGCCGGCCTCGAGAAGCTGGGCTTCGCGGTCGATCCGTCGCCCGAGACGAACATGGTGATGTTTGGCGTCGAGGACACGCTGGGCTTCCTCCGGGCGACCCGCGCGCGCGACCTGTGGATCAACCCGATGGGCGAGGGTCGCTTCCGGGCCGTGACACACCTCGACGCCCCGGAGCCGCAGATCGACGAGGCGCTGGGCCGCATCGGGGAAGTGGTCGCCCAGGGCATCCGTTGAGGCCAACCGGCGCCCGGGCCGCGCGGGTCAGCGCCGGAACAGGTTGTACTTGAGGATGCACCAGACGGCGCGAACGGCGTCCCTCCAGCCGATCTTCTTGCCTTCCCCGTAGGTGCGCCCGGCGTAGGAGATGCCCACCTCGTAGATCCGGCAGCCTAGCCGCGCGACCTTGGCCGTGATCTCCGGCTCGAAGCCGAAGCGATCCTCCTCGATCGTGATCTTCTGGAGGACCTCCCGGCGAAACGCCTTGTAGCAGACCTCCATGTCGGTCAGGTTCAGGTCGGTGAGCATGTTGGAGAGCAGCGTCAGCAGGCGGTTCGCGATCGAGTGCCAGAAGAAGAAGACGCGATGGGATTCGCCGCCGGTGAAACGCGAGCCGAACACCACGTCGGCCTTGTCCTCCAGGATCGGAGCCAGTAGCTTCTCGTAATCGCGCGGGTCGTACTCGAGGTCGGCGTCCTGGATCAGCACGATGTCGCCGGTGGCGGCGCCGAAGCCCGAGCGCAGCGCGGCCCCCTTGCCGCCGTTGCGGTCGTGGTAGATCACCCGCGCCACCCGCGGCTCGATCTTGCGTTCGATCAGCTCCCGGGTGCCGTCGGTGGACGCGTCGTCCACGACGATCACCTCTTTTTCGGGCAGCGGCGCAGCGAGCACGGCGTCGATCAGCCGCTCGACGGTCGCGACCTCGTTGAAGCAGGGGATGACGATCGAAACGCTGCGCACGTCGCGATTGTAACCCGGCCGGAGCGCTGCGCCCCCGAGGAAGGCACGTCCGTGGAGAACCCGGTCTGGTCACCCTGTATGTGTTCGCGAAGAACCTGTACACTCTGGCCCGCCGAATAGGACGATCGACCCGACCGGATCGGAATCCCGCTGCGCGGGATTCGCACCGTCCCCGGGTCCGAAGACGAAGCGCCCTGAGGGCGCCGGGGAGATCCGCATGCGAAGTCACAGCCCCTTCCGAAGCTCCGCGGTCGCGGCGGCCGTCGCGCTGCTCGCGGGGTGCACCACCAACCCCTTCACCGGTGAGTCCCAGGTGAGCAAGACGGCCACCGGCGCCGCCATCGGG
Organism: Myxococcales bacterium; assembly: GCA_029863845.1. GTDB lineage: Bacteria > Myxococcota_A > UBA9160 > UBA9160 > SMWR01 > JACZXC01. Next base: position 1,775 of record JAOTUO010000220.1, on the reverse strand, counting down.
GGCGCCGCCGGCGCCGCCATCGGGGCGATCGCGGCGAAGGATCATCGGGGCAGGGGCGCGGCGATCGGCGCCGGCGTCGGCGTGCTCGCCGGCGGGGCCGTCGGCGCGTACATGGACGTCCAGGAGGCGAAGCTCCGCCAGCAGCTCCAGGGCACCGGCGTGAGCGTCACCCGCGTGGGCGACAACCTCGTGCTGAACCTGCCCGGCAACGTGACCTTCCGGACCGACAGCTCCGACCTGCGTCCGGACTTCTTCGGGACACTCAACTCGGTGTCGCTGGTCCTGAAAGAGTACCAGAAGACCCTGATCGACGTGGCGGGCCACGCCGACAGCACGGGCGACGCCACCTACAACCAGTCCCTGTCGCAACGCCGGGCCGTCAGCGTCGGCGAGTACCTCCGTTCCCAGGGCATCCTGGCGGCACGCATCGTGGAGCGGGGGTACGGGGAGACGCGGCCGATCGCGAGCAACGCGACGGCGCAGGGACGCGAGCAGAACCGGCGGGTCGAGCTGACGCTGATCCCGCTCACCTGACGGCGGCCGTGGGGGACGAGCCACGCCCCGGCGCGCGAGCGCGCCATCGGCTGAATCCGTGTGCGAATCGTCTTGCGATTCTCGCACCGACCGTATATGAATCGCGGTCACGTGACGACGAGTCATATACGACTCACGGCAGCGCTCCTGCTGGCAAGCGCCTTCGTTCTCCCGCCGGGCTTGGCCGAGGCAAAGCGGCTCTTCACCGCGGAAATCACGATAGACCCCCTTACAGTCCCCGTTACGAGTTCGGACGGGACCAACAAGATCAACAAGATCCCGGACCTCTTCTCCGATGCGAACCTGGATCAGATCTTCGGCGGCTATGACCCCACCACGCAATCGTTTATCGCGGATCTCGACGTACGCGGTGTCCTGGCCTTGCTGTCGTGGGACCCCCTCACGACCGACCTCGAACTCAGCATCGACGGCGTGCTCGACCTCACTTTCAACGCGGCGACTCTCGATGAGGCGCTGGTCCTGCTCGAGCGCTGGTTCGACGGCGACCTGGACGTGGCCACGGCGCCGGATGACGCCCTGACCGACCTGCTCCAGGCGCTGGTGGAGAACTCGCCCGTCGATCCCGTCGCCGGGAACCCCAGCAGCCTGGAGTCGCGGATGCTCTCCGCGGACTACCGGCTCGGGACCGAGGGCCCCTTTACGAGCGGCGACGAGCGACTCGAAGCAGCGCCGAACCTGCTGGGGCTGGGCGCGGAGTACAGCTACTTCAAGGGCGGGGCCTGGAGCGGCAACCTGGTCGAGCTGCCGATCGACTACCGCTTCGACTTCCGCAACCCGAAGTGGTCGCTGCTCTTCAACCTCCCCCTCACCGCGACGTTCACCGAGGGGCAGTGGTCGCTGATCCCCTCGGCTGCGCTGGGCGCTCAGTTCCGGCCGACGCTCTGGTGGTCGCTCACGCCGATCTTCCGCGTCGGCGGCGCGGGGTCGATCGATGTGGGCGCGCTCGCCGTGATGTACTCGGCGACGATCACGAACCACATGAAGCTCGCGTGGAAGGGCCTCACCTTCGGCATGGGCAACATGGGCGGCTTCGCCAAGACCATCAACGGCATCTCGATCGGCGACTTCGAATTCTCCTACGACCTCACCAACCCGGTGTTCCGCAACGGCGCCTACGTGTCCGGGCAGATCGGTTCCTGGGCCGGATGGAAGCTCTTCGGATCGAACATGCTGCTCTTCGGCGACGATCTCTACGCGGACTCGCAGAACGAGGTGGGCGC